>JBKBJB010000139.1:0-2345 GCA_046294055.1 Caldimicrobium sp. | reverse complement strand
GGCTTTGGCTTTTATAGCTTCTTTTTTACGATTTTTTAAATTTTCCTCAACTACTTCTTTTAAATCATCAATGTCAAAGAGATATACATTTTCTAATTCATTGACGCTTGGATCGATATTTCTTGGCACTCCTATATCAATAAGGAATAAAGGTTTATATTTACGGGATCTTAAGATAGAAGAAAGTAGATTTTTAGTAATTATATAAGAGGTGGCACTGGTTGAGGCTATTACTATATCTTTTTGAATTAAAAGCTCAGGAAGGGCCTCTAAAGGATAGGCTTCTCCATGAAACCTTTCAGCTAACTCAACGGCTTTAGAAAGGGTTCTGTTGGCTATAGAAATTGCTTTTGCTCCGTGAGATATCAAATGTTGACAGGCAAGTTCAGCCATTTCTCCTGCACCAATTAAAAGAATTTTTTTGTCTTTTAGAGAGCCTAAAATTTTTTTTGCAAGAAGTACCCCAGCATAACTTACTGAAACGGCTCCTCCTCCTATGCCAGTTTCTGTACGAACCTTTTTGGCAACAAAAAAAGTCCTGTGTAATAGTTTATTAAGAAATAAGCCAGAGGTTTTATAGAAAAGAGCTTTTTTATAAGCCTCTTTTAATTGGCCTAAAATTTGAGGTTCTCCTAAAACCATAGAATCGAGCCCGCATGCGACTTCAAAAAGATGCCTTATGGCATCTTCATTCACTAAAATATAAAAAAATGATAAAATTTCTTCTTCAAAAGCCTTTATTTCATTAAAGATAAATTGCTTGAACTTCTCTAAAAAAATATCTTTTTGACTTCTTTCTATAACCAATATAAATTCTACTCTATTACAAGTGGAGAGAAAAAGCCCCTCTTTGAGAGAGGGATAAAATTCTTTTAAAGAAACTATGGGATAGATGGAAGCATTAGCAAAAGAAAGTTTTTCTCTTATTTCAACAGGGGTAGTTTTATGATTGACCCCAATTAATATTATTTGTAGATCACTGTCCATAGCTGTGGAAACCTTTAATATAAAAATTTACTACAAAAAAAGTGAAAAACCATAAAAAACTCCCTAAAATAAAGGTATAGGCCAATCTTTTTCCTCTCCAGCCTATAAGAATTCTTTGATGTATCATACCCACATATATAAGCCAAAGAGAAAGGGTTATTACTTCTTTAGGAGACCATCTCCAATAGGCGCCAAAGACTAACTCACTCCAAAGAGCCCCACTGAGAATACCTATCGTTAAAAAAAGAAAACCATTGTAAAGAGAACGTTCCGCCATTCTCTCTAAGGTGTGAAGAGGTGGTAATTTTTGAAAAAAATAACCAAAGCGTTTTCTTTTGATTTCTCTTTCCTGCAGGAGATACATAATTGATGCCACAAGGCCGTTAAGTAAGAAAGCATGTGAGAGAAGTGAAGAGAGTACATGTAAAGGGAACCAGAGGGATTTTACAAATGGCAAAAAAGGGGAAGCAGGAGCAGATTTTAAAAAAAATATACCCAATATCAAAAAAAGGATGGGTAAAGGTAATAAAAAGGTAGCAAAGGTGTAAGCCTTATGTTTACTTAAAAGGAAGTAGAAATAAACACCTACCAAAAGAAAAGAAAAAAGGCTTAGAACTTCTCTAAAGGTAAAGGAGGGCTCAACCCATAGTTTTTTACTTAAAAAAATTAAATATAAAATGTGGAAACAAAAGCCTGTAAGGAGCACTCCTTGATAAAGTTTATAAGCAACTTTTTCTTGAGTTTTAAGATAAAAAAAGGAGCCTATCCAGGCAATTATATAAATAATTAAAGTTAATTCTAAAAAAAATCTCTCCATTAATTTAGTTCCTAATTACTCCTCTTCTTTTTTCTTTCTCACAATAAATACTGAGCAAGGAGCGAAAGCCACAACTTTTGCTGCGGTACTTCCTAAAGTATATCTCAGGATATCTGGTCTTACTCCTTTAGCACCCATAATAAGAAGGTCAGCTTCTACCTTTTCCACATATTTCAGGATGGCTTCAGCTACAGAATAATCCTCCAAAAGCTGTGTCTTTAAATTAATTTGTGAATAAAGCTTTTGAGCCTCTTTTAATAAATTCTCCCCCTTTTGCTTTATTTTTTCAATTTCTTCCTTAGACATATCTTCTCTCTTTGCAGCAACAGTGATAACATAGATATCTCCTTTACCTTCTTCTAAAAATTTTTGAGCTAGTTTTAGACCTTCCTTTGCATTTTCAGAGCCATCATATGCTACAACTATTTTCATGCCAAACCTCCTTTAAAAAAAACTTATTTAATTATTATTATAGCATGTCCCTTTTTTCAGGCAAATAAAGAATTCTTTATTTCCTTTTGCTCCAAGAATAGGACTTTCT
>JBKBJB010000138.1:0-2376 GCA_046294055.1 Caldimicrobium sp. | reverse complement strand
AGGCATCCTTGTTCCAACAAGAACTAAAAAAGGTGCGTATTTAACTCCTCTATCAACTACATCAAGATAGTGACTGGAGAGATTCCTTACTAATTCTTTTTGGACTTTTTCTGCTAACAATTTTGATTCATTAAGTTTCGTATTAGCTAAAATTGCCTTAACCAAGTCATGCAAATCAGCCAATCCTTTATCATTAACTCTATTTTCTAAAGCAGCAACTCTCATAGCTTCTGGGTCTGTAGTAAAATTTAAATAATAAGTCTCAATACCTTTACTATTCGGATCAGGAGAAGCGTTAAGATGAATAGATATAAACAAATCTGCTTTCTTAGTGTTTGCTAAAGCCGGTCTTTTGACTAAAGGTACAAAAACATCAGAACTTCTTGTATATAAAATCTCAACATTTGGGAGCTTATCAGTGAGTTTTTCGCCAACCAATTTTGCCAATTTTAGAACCACATCCTTTTCTTTCAAACCATTTGGTCCTAAAGCCCCTGGGTCATCTCCACCATGTCCAGGATCAAGCATAATCCTTCTTATTCCTAAACCAAATTGTCTTGCAAGATTTATGTAAGCTCCCTCCCCTCTACCCGCCTCTTCTTTTATTTTTTCTTGTTTTGCATATTTTTCCGATTTCTCAGTCTCATTTCTTGATTTAGAGACTTTACTTAATTTTATATTTTTACCCACTTCTAAAGATACTGTACTTTCCTTTTTGTCTAAAACTCCACTTTTCTTCTTTTCTTTTCCTATAAGGTCTATAATCAACTGAGGGGGATCATTCACTTTAAAAAGTCTATATTGTACTAAGCTATGCATATCTAAAACCACTCTCACCGTTTGTCTGTCAAACTGACCTACTCTAATCCTTTGAAGGTGTTTATCTTGTAAATCAAAAGCTCTTTGCAGATTATCACTTAATGTTACAGGAAAAATATCTACATAAACTCTTGGAGGTTTATCTTCTTGAGCAGAAAGTGCCTGCGCCTTGTATTCAAAACTTCCAGAAAGGTCAATGATTACCCTTGTATAATCCTCTCCAGTTATGGGTTCAATCTTTAAAACCTTTTTTAAATCGGCAACAATAAAAGTTTGCCTTTCTCTTAGGCTTGGCACCTCTTCCACTTTTTCCTGTTTAAGAGCAATTCCCTTTCCGGGCTTTTCTATATTTTTTTCTGCTTTTAAAGATTTAATTCCAAGAAATTTATTACCCCACTGAGTTTTAATTTGCTTAACCTTTTCTTCATTCTTTAGCTCTTTCTCATAGATCTCCAAAAGCTTCTTATAAGCCATTTCTGCTAACTCATGATTAGGATAATTCTTAAGAAAAAGCTCAAATCTTTTAGCAGCCTCCAGAGCATCCTCTTTTTTTAAGGACCTCTTATAGAGTTCTAAATAAAGCTCTCCTGTTTTGAAAAGAGCTAATGGAGCAATAGAACTTCCTGGATACATTAAATAAAAATGACGATATTCAAAAATTAACTCCAATATCTTTCTTCTATCATATCTACCTTTTTTAAGTTCCTCTTCTCTCTTTTGAAGCCCTTGAAAAATATCTTCTATGCTCTGAGTTTTAGCCATTGCCCTTTCTTTTTTAGAAGTATCCTCTTCATGAGGTATAGGGATAATTAATCTTTGTCCTGCTTTAAGGGATCGATTACCCAAATTATTTGCTCTTATTATCTCTTCTTCACTTACCCCAAAAAGCTTGGCAATTTGAGTAAGGTTCTCACCTGGTCCCACTTTATAGATAATCTCTTTCCGTCGCTCTCTACTAACCTTCTTTTCTTCCTTGGGTATAGCCTCTCGACCCCCTTCAACCTTCCTTTTTATAACCAATTTTTGTCCAGGTTTAACTTTCCCAGTTCTTAAATTATTCCACCTCTTTATATCCTCCTCCTTTACCCCATATTTCCTTGCTATCTTTCCTAAACTATCACCTGGCTTCACTACATAATAGATGTCTTGAGAAAATCCAGGATTAATCAATAGACAGCTTAGAAAAAGAAAAACCAATAAGTATAAAAAAAGTTTCTTTATCATTTATGGGAACTTAGCTCCTTTTTTAATCTATACAAAAAATCTAAGGCTTCTTTAGGAGTTAAATTATCGAGGTCTAATTTTTCTATTTTATCAAGAAGAAATTTTTTTGCATCTTCTGAGAAAAGCGAGAGCTGTTTTTTTACAAATTTTGGTTTTCGTTGCTCTAAAGTTTGGAGAATTTCCCTTGCCCTTTTTAGGACTTCATCTGGTATCTGAGCAAGGTGTGCTACTTCAATTCCATAAGATTGACTGGCTGCACCAGGCAAAATTCTATAAAGAAAGACAACTTCCCCTTCCCATTCTCGAACTTCAGCGTGATAATTTTTAATCCCC
>JBKBJB010000137.1:0-2401 GCA_046294055.1 Caldimicrobium sp. | reverse complement strand
CTGTAGGTGAAGTGGTAAAAATGTGGAGAAGACCTAATGGACTCTGGGTAGGAAGGATGCGCATTCCTTTAGGTGTTATTGCTATTATTTATGAAAGTAGACCCAATGTTACTATTGATGCCTCAGGTTTATGCTTTAAAAGTGGAAATGCTGTGATTTTAAGAGGTGGAAAAGAAGCTTTAAATTCCAATTTAGCTTTAGTGGAACTTTTCAAAGAGGTCCTTGCAGAGAAAAAATTGCCCCTTTCCGCAGTTCAGATAATACCTACTCCTGAGAGAAAGGCTATGGAATACTTACTTGAATTTGAAGAATATATTGATTTAGTTATACCAAGAGGTGGAGAAGGACTTATTCGTTTTGTTACTGAAAAAGCAAAGATGCCTGTGATTAAACATTATAAAGGAGTTTGTCATGTCTATGTGGATAATGAGGCAGATTTAAGCAAAGCTATACCTATTTGTGTGAATGCAAAATGTCAAAGACCAGGGGTTTGTAATGCCATGGAGACCCTACTTGTCCATAAAGAAATTGCTCCCCAATTTTTGCCCTTAATAGCTAAGGAATATGAAAAATATGGAGTGGAAATTAGGGGCTGTGAAGAAACGTTAAAATACATTCCTAACGCCAAAAAAGCAACTGAAAATGATTATGGATATGAGTTTTTAGATTTAATTTTAGCTATAAAAGTAGTGGATAGTATAGATGAGGCAATTGAACATATCGCGAAGTATGGAAGCAATCATACGGAAGCAATTGTAACAGAAAATTATTCAAAAGCTATGAGATTTTTAAAAGAAGTAGATGCCAGTTTAGTGTTAGTGAATGCTTCCACAAGATTTAACGATGGTGGGGAGTTAGGGCTTGGAGCCGAAATTGGAATATCTACCACTAAAATACATGCTTATGGACCAATGGGTCTTGAGGAATTAACAACTACTAAGTTTATTGCCTTTGGCGATGGGCAAATCAGAACTTAATATAGGCTTATTAGGAGGAACTTTTGATCCACCACATATTGCTCATCTAAGAATAGCAGAAGAAACACGGGAAGCCTTTCAACTTGACGAAATATGGTTTATTCCTGCCAGTAACCCACCCCATAAAGGAAAACCTGAGGCTCCTTATGAAGCTCGCTTAGAAATGCTTAAGGTTTCTGTAAAAGGGAACCCCTTCTTTAAATGTCTTGATTTAGAAAGAGATGAAAACCCTTCTTATACATTAAAAACCTTAGAGAAATTACATTCTCTTTATCACAACCACAAATTTTATCTATTACTGGGATGGGATGCCTTTTCTGAGATAGAAACTTGGTGGCATTATGAAAAGTTTCTTGACTATGCTGATATTATTGTTCTTTCAAGAGGAGAAGGGGATTGGAGTAAGGCCGAAAATTTGGTTAGAACTAAAGCCCTATCACTTTGGGGTGATAAAGCTAAAGGAAGAATATATTTTTTACCTGTATCATCTTTAGAGATTTCAAGCACTAAAATTAGAGAATTAATTAAAAAGGGAAAAAGTATACGCTATCTGGTTCCTGAGGAAGTCTTTTTTTATATTCAGAATAGTTCTCTCTATAGATAAAGGTGTTTTGGGATGATGTTTAAGAAGGTGCAAAAAGAACTTACTCCTATGTTTCGCCAGTATTTGGAAATAAAATCTAAATATCCAGATTGTATTCTTTTTTTCCGGTTAGGTGATTTTTATGAGATGTTTTTTGAGGATGCAGAGACTGTGGCTCCACTCTTAGGATTAGTACTGACGAAAAGAGAGGCAGGTAAAGATTTAGTTGCACCTATGTGTGGTATTCCCGCAGATAAAGCTGAGTTTTATATAAATAAACTCTTAGAGATGGGATTTAAAATTGCTCTTTGTGAACAATTAGAAGATCCATCTTTAGCGAAAGGATTAGTAAAAAGAGATGTGGTAAAAATTTATACTCCCGGCCTATTTATTGATTTAAATTTTTTAAAGGACAATGAGAAGGTCTATCTTGCAAGCTTAAGTATAGGAAATAAAGATAAAATTGGATTAGCCTTTATAGAACTCTCTTGCGGTGAATTTATCTATACAATCTTACCTCAAGATAAAGTTTTTTCAGAGCTTCTAAAAAAAGAACCTAAAGAACTATTAGTAGAAGAATCTTATAAAGAGTCCCCCTTCCTTAAGAAGTTGAAAGAATATTTACCAAATCTTCGTATTAGTTATATAGAAAAAGGTGCAATGGCACGCTTTAGAGACAATTTTTCTCTTCCACAGGCTTCTGAAGAAGCCCTATCTGCTATTTCAGCTATTTATTACTACATAAATACCTATCAACCCCATCTTGTAGATAAGTTAGCTCAACCAGAATTTTTTTACCCTGATGAATATCTCTATTTAGATGAAAAAACAAAAGATCAGT
>JBKBJB010000136.1:0-2406 GCA_046294055.1 Caldimicrobium sp. | reverse complement strand
ATACCTCCCCGTGCTGAAAAGGGTTCATTGTCCCTGGATCTACATTGATATAAGGATCAAGTTTTTGAAAGGTCACCCTTAATCCTCTTGCCTCTAAAAGCGCTCCAATTGAAGCTGCTGCTAAACCCTTACCTAATGAAGATAATACGCCCCCTGTTATAAAAATAAATTTAGTATGGAGTCTTTTTTTCTTTATCATAACTACCCTCCTTATTATAAATTACAAAAAAAATCTTTACTATCTCAATCTCCAAAACTAACTTAAATAAATCCAGTCTCGTGGAAAGGTCGTTAATCTTTTTAAACCTTCTTTAGTCACTAAAAAAGTATCCTCTAACCCAACTACACCCAGCCAAGGAAGATGAAATTTAGGCTCAAGAGCTAAAACCATATTCTCTTCCAATGGTTTTTTATTTAAAGGAGCGATAACCGGAGGTTCATCAATCTCAAGTCCCACTCCGTGTCCAATAAATTTAAGCTTCTCTCCGTGCCTCATAAAATACTCTTTAACTTCATTCTTTTCTACAATGACTTCAGCATGAAAATATAGTTCTTCTGCAGGTATTCCCGGTTTTCCAATTTTTTCCAATTCCTTTAAAATCTTTAAAGTAATATTAAAAAAAAGCTCTGCTTCTTTACACCTTCCAAAGCTTGCCATTCTGGTTTGATCAACATAATAACCATTATAAAAACCACTAAAATCAATTAAAATAGGTTCCCCTTTTTTCAATCTTTTAAAAGAAGCTCCCCCAGGAAATCCCTCTACACCTTTTCCACCTTCTCCTGTGCCATAGGGAAGCGCAAAAAGTCCTTCCTTACCAGAGATGAGATAACCAAAGGACAACTCAAATTTATTATAAGAACGAGTATAGCCAGGATGTCCTAACTCTCGCAGAGACAATTCTAAGAGAGCACTTGCAGTTATTTCTCTCATCCCTAATTTGAACAACTTTACACTTTTCTTTAAAGCTAAGGACAAATTTTTTGCAGCTCTTTTAATACAGTTTATTTCAAAGGGACTCTTTTTCATTCGACATTCCCAGACCAAATCATCAAGGTTAATTATCTCAAATGAGGATAGTAATTTTTCTAATTTTTTCCCCTCTTCATAGCTAAAAGCTCTAAAATCTAATCCGATTTTTTTAAGACCTTTTTTTGTGAGCAAATCTGGAAGTATTTTCAAAGACTCTAATGGAATGATTGGAAGAAAAGATTTCTTCTTAGTCACTTCATATGGTCTTTTCACATATAATTCTGCTTCTTCTTCCCCGATAAAGAGGAAACCCTTTACAAAAAGTGAAGTAAAATAAAAAATGTTAATTGGTGAAAAAAGAAGTCCTCCTTTTATATTATTTTTCTTAAGAACTCTTTGAAAAGACTTAATCCTTAGTGCATTTTCTTCTTGTAGCATAATCTTAAGGCATCTTCCTTTCCTGTAAAAGTTCAGCAATTTTTAAAATGGTCTCTGCATAGGGCTCACTGATATTATATTTCATTATTATTCTCTTTTTATACTCCCTTGTAGCATTCAACTTATAGCCTTCTTCTTTAAGATAGTTAGCAATACTTGCTAAGGCATCAGGTAGGGAATATAAATCTACTTTTCCGTCTCCATCCCAGTCATACCCATATTTAACATAACTTTTGGGGACAAATTGAGGATACCCAAAGGCTCCAAATATAGAACCTTTTATGGAAAGGGGATCCCAGTTATTACTATAACTTATTTCAATAAAATATAAAAGCTCTCTATAAGCCCAATCTGCTCTCCTCTTCCATCTATTTCTTATGGTTTCATTATTTAAATCAACTTCGCTATCATTCTCAATGTAACTTCTAAAAAGGGGTTCTTCTCCTGAAAGCGCTAAACTAAAAAAGGTATTGAAAACAAGATGATCCCCTGTTTTTCTCCCAAGGTCTGTTTCCACTAAAAAAATAGCCACGATGACCTCTTTATCAACTCCGAATTTTTCCTCAAGTTGCAAAAGGAAGTCCTTATTTTCTTCTAAAAATATTTTTGCCCTAAGGATTCTATTTTCCTCTAAAAATTGATAGTAGGGAAGTTTAACCTCACTCCAAGTGAGACTTCTAAGCATTACTTCTGGTTTATAAAAAATTTTCTTTTGCGAAAAAAGTTCACATAAATAGCTTTCAGGTATCTTTTCTTTTAGATCTTTTTTTACTCGTTCAAATAAACTTCTTACATAAGGTTTTATATCTTGAGGAAAATTCTTAATACATTCATCCTTATCTCCTTCACTAAGAGGTCCCTGTCCTCTACACTGAGTTACTCCCAAAAAAAGAAGAATGAAAAACAAGTAGATAAATTTGCCAATGGTTAAAAGCTTCATTTCTTAGTCCTTAGCTAAATTTAATAGAAACCCTGCAAGGATTGATGCTCTCTCT
>JBKBJB010000135.1:0-2458 GCA_046294055.1 Caldimicrobium sp. | reverse complement strand
ATGAAAGAGTATGATTTTTATAACATAGAAAGGAAATGGCAGAAGCTTTGGGAGGAGAGAAAAACTTTTAAGGTAAAGACAGACCCAGCTAAGCCTAAATTCTATGTATTAGAAATGTTTCCCTATCCCTCAGGGAAAATTCATATGGGTCATGTGCGAAATTATACCTTGGGAGACATTGTAGCAAGAGTAAAGAGAATGAAAGGCTACAATGTGCTTCATCCTATGGGATGGGATGCTTTCGGGCTTCCTGCAGAAAATGCCGCGCTAAAGCATGGCATCCATCCAGCTAAATGGACCTATTCAAACATAGATTATATGAGAGAACAACTCAAAAAATTAGGTTTTAGCTATGACTGGGATAGAGAAATTGCCACCTGCGACCCCTCCTATTATAAATTTGAGCAAAGATTTTTTATTGAAATGTTTGAGAGAGGTTTAGCTTACAGGAAGAACACTCTGGTCAATTGGTGTGAGAGTTGTCAAACTGTGCTTGCTAATGAGCAGGTTGAGGACGGAAAATGTTGGCGCTGCGGAGAAGAAGTTACCTCTAAGGAGATGGAGGGTTGGTTTTTTAAAATTACCGCTTATGCAGAGGAGCTTCTTGAAGATCTTAAAAAGCTTGAAGGCCATTGGCCAGAGAAAGTTTTAATTATGCAAAGAAACTGGATAGGAAAAAGCGAAGGAGCAGAAATAGATTTTTACATCCCTGAATTTCAGAAACACTTAACTGTTTTTACTACAAGACCAGATACTATTTTTGGAGCAACTTTTGTTGCAATCTCTCCTGAGCATCCTTTGGCAGAAGAAATAGCAGAGAAAAAGGGGCTTAAAGAAAAATTATCAGCCTTTCGGGAAAAGGTTAGAAAAGAGAGACGCCAGATTGAAGCTGGCCTTGCTGAAAAAGAAGGCCTTTACCTTGAAACCTTTGCCTTAAATCCTTTAACTTCTGAGTCTATCCCCCTTTTTGCTGCCAACTTTGTTCTTATGGAATATGGCACAGGGGCCATAATGTGTGTCCCTGCCCATGATCAAAGAGATTTTGAGTTTGCTAAGAAATTTGGGCTCCCTATAAGGGTTGTAATTCAACCTCCTGCTAAAGAGTTAAAGGCAGAGGAAATGGAAGAAGCCTATGAGGAAAAAGGAATTTTAGTTAACTCTAAAGAATTTACAGGCCTTGATAGCCAATTAGCCAAGGAGAAAATTATTGAAAAATTGGAAAGTCTTGGACTCGGGAAAAGGTGCATAAGTTATAGATTAAGAGATTGGGGTGTTTCTCGGCAACGCTATTGGGGATGTCCCATTCCCATCGTGTATTGTGAAAAATGTGGAATTGTCCCAGAAAAAAAAGAAAATTTGCCGGTACTTTTACCCCTTGATGCTCAAATTGACCCTAAAGGACGAAGCCCCTTGCCCTATTTAGAAAGTTTTGTCAACACTACTTGTCCCCAATGTGGAAGGCCTGCAAAAAGAGAGACAGATACCTTTGATACCTTTGTTGAGTCCTCTTGGTATTTTCTGAGATTTGCCTGTCCCGATTATCCAGAACCTCTTAATCCTTCAGATATAAACTATTGGTTGCCAGTAGATCAATACATAGGTGGTATTGAGCATGCTATTTTGCATCTCCTTTATGCCCGGTTTTTTACTAAGGTGTTAAGAGATTTAGGGTACATAAACTTAGATGAACCTTTTGTTAATCTTCTCACTCAAGGGATGGTAATAAAGGAAACTTATAGATGTCCAAAGCATGGTTGGCTCTATCCTGAAGAAGTTTCGTCTTCCGGCACCTGTCTCAAAGATAATTGCGGAGAAAGGGTTATCATTGGTAAATCTGAAAAAATGTCAAAAAGTAAGTGTAATGTCGTTGACCCTGAGGCTATGATAGAAAAATATGGTGCAGATACTGTGAGATTATTCATTACCTTTGCAGCCCCACCGGAGAAAGATTTGGAATGGAGTGATCATGGAATAGAGGGAGCCTATCGGTTTTTAAGAAGAATCTATAGCTTTGTTACAGAAAAGGCACCTCTTTTAAAGGAAATTACCTACGATGAAAAAGAGTTAAAAGAGCTAAGTGGAGAGGCTTTAAAATTGAGGAGGAAGCTTCATCAGATGGTAAAGAAGGTTCACCAAGATTTTGAAGAAAGGTTTCATTTTAATACTGGCATTGCAGCAATCATGGAATTTTTTAATTATCTCCAAGATGTGCAAAAAAGCCTCTCTTTTGAAGAAGAGCTTCATTTAAAACTTTTAAAGGAATGCCTGGAGAAGCTTTTACTTTGTCTTTCCCCAGTTGCTCCTCATCTTTGTGAGGAACTTTGGCAACAACTGGGTAAAAATACCCTTATTTCTGAAGAGAGCTTTCCTAAATGGGATCCTTCTTTACTCGTAGAAGAAACATACATTTTGGTTGTACAGGTTAATGGAAAAGTGCGGGATCAGGTGGAGGTTCCAG
>JBKBJB010000134.1:0-2468 GCA_046294055.1 Caldimicrobium sp. | reverse complement strand
GAGGAAGCTATGAAAATAACCTTGTCAGTGATTAAGGCAGACATTGGAGGTTATGTTGGGCATTCGTCAGTTCACCCGGAGGTTTTAAATGGAGTAAAAGAAGTAGCACTTGAGGCTAAAGACAGGGGGATTATCTTAGATGTTTCCTTTTTAAATTGCGGTGACGATATAGCCTTAGTAATGACCCATACCAAGGGCCTTGATGCAAGTGAAATACACGAAGTTGCGTGGAATGCCTTTAAAGAGGGCACGGAGGTGGCAAAAAAACTAAAAATGTATGGTGCTGGGCAGGATTTATTGACGGATGCTTTCTCTGGTAATGTAAAGGGGATGGGGCCTGGAGTTGCTGAAATGGAATTCGAGGAAAGGAAAAGCGAACCTGTTATAGTTTTCTTTGCTGATAAAACTTCTCCCAGTGCTTGGAACCTTCCTCTCTATGAAATGTTTGCAGACCCTATGAATACTGCAGGATTAGTGATAGATCCTTCTATGCATGAGGGATTTATTTTTGATGTGTTAGATGTTTACAGTGGTATGAGTATAAGGCTAAACACTCCAGAAGAACTCTATGACCTTTTAGTTTTTATTGGGGCAACAAGTAGGTATTGTGTAAGAGCAGTTTATAGAAAAAAGGATAAAGAAATTGCAGCTGCAGCCTCAACTCAAAAACTCTCACTTACTGCTGGAAGGTATGTGGGGAAGGATGACCCTGTTTTAATAATAAGATGTCAAAGTGGTTTTCCTGCAGTAGGTGAAGTGCTTGAACCCTTCTCAAGACCTTGGTTTGTAGAGGGATGGATGAGAGGGTCCCATACAGGGCCACTTATGCCGGTTTCATTTTCACAAGCGAAACCCACTCGTTTTGATGGCCCTCCAAGAGTTATTGCTGCAGGGTATCAAATCTGCGAAGGTCATTTGATAGGACCTGTGGATCTCTTTGACGACCCAGCTTTTGATCATGCAAGACAGGAAGCAAGCATTATGGCAAATTACCTTAGAAGACAAGGCATCTTTGAACCTCATAGGCTTCCACCTGAGGAAATGGAATATACAACCCTTCCTAAGGTGCTTGAAAAACTTAAAGATAGATTTAAGCTGGAAGATGTAAGAAAACCAAAATTTTCTTCTGAAGAAGTAGCAGAGTAATGCATATACCTCATTACAACATTGTTTTTGATGCAAAAGACCTAACTTTAGATGATACTATTAGTTTTAGATGTTATAAAGGTATAGTGTGTTTTACAAAGTGTTGTTACGATGTAAAGCTTGTGCTTTCACCATATGACCTTATGCGCCTAAAAAAAGCTTTAGGGCTAACTACTGAAGCTTTTATCGAAAAATACGGAGAGTTATATATCGGAGAGGTCACTCAATTGCCTATTGTCTCTGTAAATATGAACCCTTATGACTATAGTTGTCCTTTTTTACATAAAGAAGAAGGGTGTAAGGTATATCCTGATCGTCCTTCAGCTTGTAGAATTTATCCTTTAGCACGCTATTTTGCTGAAAAGGAAAATGGCGAAAAAATTGAACTCTACAAGATTATTAGAGAAACCCATTGTAAGGGCTATTATGAAAATTATCCTATAACAGTAAGAGCCTATTTAGAGGATCAAGGACTTTTACCCTATCATTATTTTAATGATCTTTGGGGAGAGGTAGTATTTAAAAGACAAAAATATGCTGACACACCTTTGACAGGAGACCTTTTAGAAACAATTTATTTATTAGCCTATGATTTAGAATCTTTAAAAAATGCTCTACAAAAGAAAAACTTTTACTCCCTAACTAAAGAGGATGCTTTCCTGCCAGATGAAGTCCTTTTAGAGAAGGCTTTAAAAGTAATTCGGGATGAAGTTTTGAGGGATGAATATTTTATTTAGAACACAATGAAAACTGGTAAGAATCTCCGAGAAGAGATAAATGTTATTCCACTTGTGGATATAGTTCTTGTTATTCTTATAATTTTTATGATTACAGCACCACTTATGACAACCGGCTTAGAAGTGGACCTGCCTAAAACAAAGGAAAGTGGAATAGCTCAGAAGGAGAGGGAGCCTTTAAGAATAACAATAACTGAAAGAGGAGAAATAAAAATTTTTGGTGAACCAGTAAAATTAGAAGTTTTAGGAAGATGGTTAGAAGAGGCAAAAAAGCATAATTTAGTGCAGGAAGTGCATATTGAAGCAGACAGGAAAGCTCTCTATGAGGTGGTGGCAAAGGTTCTTGCGGAGGTAAAAAGAGTAGGCTTTTCTCAGGTAGGCTTACTTACACTTCCAGAAAAATGACTATAAATTTACTTTCCATAAGCCTTTCCTTTTTTCTAAATCTTATTTTTTTTGTCCTTATGATGATGGGTTTAACTTTTTCTGTGCAAAAAAAAGAGGAAATAAAAATTACACTTCTTGAGCCTTCAACTTTTGAAGGAATAAAGCCTGAAATTGCACATTATGAAGAGGCAAAGCAAG
>JBKBJB010000133.1:0-2527 GCA_046294055.1 Caldimicrobium sp. | reverse complement strand
AATAAGATGAATACAAATAGGAATACCACTTTCTTTTAGAAGTTGGTAAGCTTCTACAAATTCTTCATAAGTATGGCCTCGATTGATCTTTTTTAGTGTCTCATTATGGATCGTCTGGAGCCCCAACTCAACCCATAGATAATAACCTAAGGATTGAAAATATTTTAAAAGTGTTATTACATCTTTGTTGATACAATCAGGTCTTGTGCCAATGGCAATTCCAATAATCTCGGGAAAGTCTAAAACAGAGGAATAAATCTCTTCTAACTTTTCCTTAGGTGCATAAGTGTTTGAAAAAGATTGAAAATAGGCAATAAATTTTTTATATCCCTTTTGAGAAAATTTATTGATAAAAAGCTGAATTTGTTCTTTCAAATTTAGAACTGGATACAAACCCGTTCCTGAACCTTTTTTATCACAATAAATACATCCACCAAACCCTTTTGTGCCATCTCTATTAGGACAAGTAAAACCAGCATCAAGAGGAATCTTTTTTACCTTTTCACCAAATTTTTCCTTTAAAAATTTATTTAAACTCAGGTACAAATCCCTTTCCATGATAATTAAGTTAAATTGACCTTAAGGAATTTCAAGGAGATTATAATCCTTTTAATAAAAAGGCAGGATCAATTTGACTTGCCTTGTAGGCAGGGTATATTCCTGCCAAAAGACCAAAGAGAACCGTTAAACTTGAAGTAATAAAGATAGGTTTTAAAGGAAGAACAAAAGGATATTTTAATAATGGAAGAAGAATAAATACTGAGACAGCTCCAAGAAGAAGGCCTACAATTCCTCCTAAAACACTAATAAATACGCTTTCAATTAAAAATTGATAAAGTATGCTCTTTTTAGTGGCTCCAATAGCTATTCTTAATCCAATTTCCTTTCTCCTTTCATTAACAGAAAGAAGCATTACTCCTGTTATCCCTAAGCTACCTACTAATAAACATAAAAGAGAAATGCTTTGCACAAGAGATGTAAATAAATTAGCTGTATCTGTACGATATTTTACTATGTCTTCAGCTTTAACTATATTAAAATCTTTATTCTTTTGAGATACTTTATGCCTTTTAATTAAAATATCATTTGCTTGTTTTTGAATATAGGGCAAAACTGAGATATCCTTTGCTGCAATATAAATACCTGTTAAATAATCTACATTAAAAAGGGCTGACATAGCCGTTGTTATAGGCACAAGTATTTGGTTATCTTGATCTTGATTGCTGGCATCAACTCCTATAGAGGCAAGAACTCCTATAACTTCAAAAGGTAATCTGTTAATTAAAATTCTTTCTCCTACTGCAGCATTTTCCCCAAATAATTCTTTTTTTACCTTTGCTCCCAAAATAGCCACCTTTTTATATGTGGCAATATCTTCTTTTTGAAAGTTTCTACCTTCACTTAAAGTAAATTGTCTTAACAGTAAATATTCCTCATTTACACCATTAATTACTGTAGTAAGGGTATTGCCTTGAGCTCTCGCTATAGCTGTCCCAGTATAAATGGGAGAAAAATAATTTATATAGGGTATTTTCCGTAAGGCTTCCACATCATCCATTTTAAGAGTTGTTGTCTGTTCCATTTGAATTGCCCTTCCTCCTGCAACTCTTGTTTGCCCTGATAAAACTATAATTATATTAGGACCAAAGGTTTCAATCTCTTGTAGAGTTTTTTTCTTGGCAGCTTCACCAATTGTAATCATTACAAAAAGTGAGGCAACGCCTATGATAATTCCCAATATAGATAGAAAAAGTCTTAATTTTTTAAACCAAAGCCCACCAAAGTTTAATTTTAAAACAAGTAAGTTCATAAACTTTTTAATAAAATCGCAGGGTCAATTTGGGTAGCCTTGAAGGCAGGATAAATACTAAAAATAACACAGGTAGCTGTTGAAAAAAGAAGACTTAGACCAAAGGTTCCCCATGAAAAAAGAGGTTTCAAAGGGGTAAAAAGTGATAGTAAACCCATAAGTAAAATACTCAAAATCCAACCAAGCACACCACTAATTAAAGCAATTAAAAAAGCCATATATAAATAATGTTTAATTATTTGGTATTGATTAGCTCCTAAGGCAATCCTTAAAGCAATAATCCCTGCCTTTTCTTCTATACTTGCCATCATTAGGTTCATAATAATTACACCACTAATAATAAGACTGATCAAAGCTATACTTAATAAAAATACACTTATAGTTTTAGCAGTTGCAGCATGTCTTGCAATAATAAAATCTGGGGTAAGAATTTTAAAATCGTCAGGTTCAAAGCCATATAAGTTATGACGAGTTCTTAAAATCTTTCTAATTTCCTGTATACATTGTGATAAATCTGCTTCTTCATATAAAATAACTTTTGCACCGCTAATATAATCTCGATTTAATATTCTCTTTTGAGCTGTTGTTAGAGGGACAAATATGCGCTCATCTAAAGGAATATGTCCAACACTTCCTTTCGGTTCAAAAATACCTATTACCGTATAAAACTGACCCTGAACCTTGATTTGTTCTCCCAAAACCTCAGAAAACCCAAAG
>JBKBJB010000132.1:0-2557 GCA_046294055.1 Caldimicrobium sp. | reverse complement strand
GGTTTTAGGTAAAGCAAATTTTGAGACAGAAAGGATATTAGAATGTCTTCCACCAGAAATTCTGGCAACCGGCGTTACTTTTGAATTTCCTTTTTTGAAAAAGCTTCCTTTTCTTTTGAGAGAGAAAGATGAAGTTTATCTTTTAATAATGAAAGAAGAAAATAACTATGTAATAGCCGATGGTTGGAGTAAAAAACCTGAGAATATTTTTGGATGCGCCATTGATTTAGGAAGCACAACTATTGCTATCTATATCTATGATTTTTTACAAGATAAAGTTATTAAAGAATTTTCCATCTTTAATCCTCAGATAAAAATAGGCGAAGATATTTTGACAAGGCTTCATTTTGCAAGAAAGATTGAAAACTTGTACCACATACAAGAAATAACCGTAAATGCTATAAATTGTGTTTTAAAAGAGGTGGGAGAAGAAAATATTTATTTTCTTAGTCTTTGTGGAAATACTGCAATGACTCATTTTTTATTGGGTTTTCCTGTAAATTATTTAATCGTTGAGCCCTATGTGCCTGTAGCAAGATGGATTCCTATTCTTAAGGCAAAAGAGTTAGGTTTTGCTGTAAATCCTTTGGCGCGGATATTTATATTTCCTATAGCAGGCACTTTTTTTGGAGGAGACCTTATAGCTGGCTTATATGAGACAAAGATTTACCAAAGAGAAAGTATTTCTTTTTATTTAGATGTGGGGACAAATGCCGAAGTGGTGTTAGGGAATAAAGATTTTTTACTTGCCTGTGCAGGAGCAGCTGGTCCTGCTATAGAAGGAGGAATATTTGCTTGTGGAGTTCAAGCTATAGAAGGTGCAATAGATAGGTTTTTTATTGATCCAGAAAAAAATAGGATCGTCTATAGAACTATTGGTAATAAGAAACCTATAGGATTTTGTGGCTCTGCAGTAATTCCCCTTATAGCGGACCTCTATTTATATGACTATATTACACCTGATGGGAAATTTAATTTGGATAAGCTTCAATCTTTTATGATAACTGTCAATGGTCAAAGGGCATTAGAATTAGTTAAGCCTGAAGATACAGAAAGTGGTAAACCTGTATTTATAACAGAGGGTGAAATTAAAAGTTTTTTGCGTTCTAAAGGGGCGATGTTTACTATATTCCAACTTCTTATAGAAAGAATAGGCATTAGTTTTGATGAAGTAGAGAAGTTTTATGTGGCAGGCTCTTTTGGGAATCGCATTGAAGTGCCCCAAGCTGTGATTTTAGGAATGCTTCCTCAATCCGCCTTAGAAAAGTGTGAAGGGATTGGCAACGGAGCTGGTAAAGGTGCTATAAAATTCTTAAAGGAAGCTAATTATAAAGAAATAAAAGAAATTGCTAAAAATATAACTTATCTTGAGTTAAATGTGGAACCTCGCTTTATGGAGCTTTTAACAGGTGCATTAATAATACCTCATGTGAATTTAGACTTGTTTCCCTGGGTTATAAAAGTTAAAGAGAAAAAAAGAATATGTTTCAAGTAGTGATAGTTGGTAAACCTAATGTAGGTAAATCAACACTTTTTAATACCCTAATTGGAGAGAAAAAAGCAATTGTTGAGAGAACCCCAGGAGTTACAAGGGATTTCATCGTGGATTATATCCAGGTAGAAGAGGGTAAAGGGTTTAAAATTATCGATACAGGAGGTATAGATTTAACCAAAAAAACTTCTTTTTCTAAAGTTATATTAGAAATTCTTTACAAAATCATTGAAGAAACAAATTTGATTCTTTTTGTAGTAAACGGTAAAGAAGGACTTACTGCAAGTGATGAAGAAATAGCAGATTTAATAAGAAAGTTTAATAAACAAACCTTTTTAGTTGTTAATAAAGTAGAAAGTAAAGAAGATGAAAAAAGGGCTGAAGAATTTTATAGCTTAGGATTTAAAGATATTTTTTTAATTTCCGCTAAAGAAAAGAAAAATGTTTCTTTATTGAAAGAAGCCATAATAAATGCGGCTTACCCTTTTGTTTCGTCTCTCCCTCAAGGACCTTTTATTAAAATTTGTGTTTTAGGAAGACCTAATGTAGGGAAAAGCACTCTTATTAATCAGCTTATTGGTTATGAGCGAATGTTTGTTTCTGAAATACCAGGCACGACAAGAGATTGTGTAGATGTTCTTTTGGAAAGAGAAGAGGGGGCATCATTTATATTAATAGATACTCCAGGTATTAGACGAAGATCTTCTATTAAGGAGAGAGTTGAAAAATTTAGTGTTTCTAAAGCTTTGGAAACTCTAAAAAAAGTTGATATAGTCCTTTTTTTAATTTCTGCTGAAGAAGGAATTACCCATCAGGATAAAACCTTACTTCATCAAATAGAAAAAAATCATAAAGCAATACTTCTTCTTGTAAATAAATGGGATATTTTTGAAAAGAATAAATCTAAAGGCGAAGTCTTTTTAGAATTGGTTAAATATAATCTTAAATTTATTCCTTGGGTCCCACTTTTAACTATATCGGCAAAAAGGGGCTTTAATTTGGATAAAATATTCCCTTTGGTTGAGGAGATTTATGCTCAGTATAATAGAAGGGTTCAAACTGCAC
>JBKBJB010000131.1:0-2560 GCA_046294055.1 Caldimicrobium sp. | reverse complement strand
AGAAAGAAGAAAAAATTTATTAGTTAAATTAAAGAAGGATTAGATAATTTCACAATGGGGGCTTTGCCCCCTGAAAATTTTAAATTTTCAGCTTATATTTTCTTTATAAATATTATATCAAGGTTAATTAGAGAAAATTCATGGATCAGTTCATAACCATTAATCACCCAAGGTTAATAATTTCAGCTCATAAAGGCGGTGCTGGGAAAACAATCTTTACTTTAATATTAATCGCTTTACTTAAAGAAAAGGGATTTAAAGTTGCTCCTTTTAAAAAGGGTCCTGATTATATTGATGCTGGTTGGTTAGGTAGAATTGCACATTGGCCATGCAGGAATTTAGATCTCTTTTTATTTGATCCTGTTTATAATCTCTATAGTTTTTATATTGGAAGCAGAGACTCGGATTTAGCAGTAATCGAAGGAAATAGAGGGCTTTTTGACGGAGTTGATATTGATGGAAGTTGTAGTACCGAAAGTTTAGCAAAACTACTTAAGAGTCCAATCCTTTTGGTTGTAGATTGTACAAAATCTACTCGTAGCATTGCTGCTCTTATAAAGGGTTTTATTGATTTTAATTCAGAACTTCAAATAAAAGGAATAATATTAAATCATGTGGCTAATCCTCGTCAAGAGGCTATAATTAGGGGAGCTATTGAAAAATATGTAGGAGTTCCAGTTGTTGGCTTAATTCCGCGTTTAAGAGATATTATTAAAGAGAGACACTTAGGTTTAATTACAAGCTATGAAGAAGATTTAGAATTAATAGAAAAATTAAAAGAAAAGGTTAAGGATAATATAGATCTAAATTTGATAATAAAAATAGCTAAGGAAGCGCCATCACTTCGCGTGCCTTGTAAAATTAATGGAAATACAGAAGAGTTTCCTGTAAAAATTGGAGTTTTTAATGATTCAGCTTTTCAGTTTTATTATTCAGAAAATTTAGAAATGTTAACCTATCATGGTGCAAAACTTATTTTCATTGACGCCTTGAAAGAAAATAAAATACCTGGTGATTTAGACGGATTATATTTAGGAGGAGGTTTTCCTGAATTATATGCAGATATTTTAGCTGAAAATGAGACGTTAAAAAGAGATGTAAAGTCCTTTATAGAAGAAGGAATGCCTGTTTATGCTGAGTGTGGTGGCCTAATGTATCTTGGTGAAGAAATTGAATGGCAAGAGAAAAAATTCCCAATGGCTGGAGTTTTGTCTATAAAGTTTAAAATTTCAAAAAAACCTTATGGCCACGGGTATGTTATTGCGAAAGTGATTAAAGATAATCCTTTTTATCCTCAAGGGGATATAATTAAAGGGCATGAGTTTCATTATTCCTATCCTGTGGAGATTAAATTAAAAGAGGGTATGGGTTACGTTTTTCAATTAGAAAAAGGGGTAGGTTTTAATGGAAAAGTAGATGGTATACATTATAAGAACCTTTTGGCCAGTTATACCCATATTCATGTTTTTGGTGTAAAATATTGGGCATCAAATTTTGTGAAATTAGCTTATAGCAATAAAATTCAATTAAATAAAACAAAGGAGGTGCAAGATGTTTGAAATTACAGTGAATTATGAGACATGTGAGGCTTGTGGGACCTGTATGGAATCATGCCCTGCACAAGTTTATGACAAGGGCGATGATGGTAAACCTGTTATAGCAAGACCTGAAGATTGTCTTGGCTGTTTGACCTGTGTTGAAGTATGTACCACAGGTTCAATTATAGTTAAAGAGATTTAAGTGAGAAGGAGAGGGGAGAAGAAATTTCTCCCCTCTTTAATAAAATGTATATAAGTCGAAAAATCACCTCAAATGGTTATGAATATCGTTTATGTGAAAGTTATTATGAGTCACCCTATTATAAAAGAAGAATTCTTATTGCATTAGGAAAAAATATTGATTTAGAGGGAGTCTACTAAAAGTTGGTAGAAAAATAGATCAGTTTTAGTTAGAAGAGCTATTTTTTTTCATTTTTTAAAGAGAGAAGCTCAAAAACGGGTCAGCTATTCCATTAATAGAAAAAACATTTTTTTCTTAAGAAGATACTAAAGATTATGATTTAAACAAAATTTATTGATTTGATAAAGTAAGGTTTATTGCTTTAAAGCTTGTTCACAGATGTCCATATAGAGTTGTTAATCAAGGATTCTCTTTTTTAAAATTTTATGTAGAAAGTCTTGCGATGAAATTGAAAATTTCTTCTGGGATGAAGTTCTAAAAAAGAAAGATTAAAGCTTTTTAGAAAGAAAATTTTAGAAGTGCATCCTGATAAAGGAGGAAATAAGAAAGATTTAATTCAAATAAGAAAATTAAATGGAGATTTACCTAAAAATTTTAGGGTTTAAGGTAACTTTTTAACTTTGCTGTTAAGCTTCCAAAAATGGGAAGTACACCTTTTATTTCAAGAGGTATTTTTTCTTCTCTATGTAAGAGAATAGTTATATCTTTAGATCTTTTGAGGAGTTCGCTAACTTCTGGTAATATAGTTTCTATTTCATAACAAGAGCTTGTAGTTTCTTTAAAATTACAGGGAACAATTTTTTTTAGCTTGAGATTGGCA
>JBKBJB010000130.1:0-2587 GCA_046294055.1 Caldimicrobium sp. | reverse complement strand
CAGGAACACCCCTTTCATGAGTTATAAAAATGAGTTTAGAGTCCTCTCCACCTATATCAATAATAGTCTTAGCCTGTGGATGAAAGTATGTTGCAGCCTTGGCATGAGCCATAACTTCATTAATAAAAGCTACCCCCAAGATGTTAGAAATAGTTTTCCCAGCTGTACCAGTACAAGTTATTCCTGACAATTCTTTACCAAAGTGTTCCTCAACCTCTCTTAAAATTTTCTCTGCTGCTTCTATAGGTTGACCATGAGTTCTTATATATCTATGAAATAATATTTCTCTTTTCTCATTCACTACAGCTACTTTGGCAGTGCCAGATCCTACATCTAATCCTACATATACCATAAATTACTCCATTTAAACCTTTTCAGTTCCATCTTTGTAATAACCTCTATAAATTAAAAATATTTTAAAACATTATATAGGGCTTGACAAGTTGTTCCCCCGAATGACCTCCTTACAAACTGCTAAAGCCCGCATAAGAGTTTTTAAAAATTCTACAAATGGCCTTTACAAATTAAATAGTGCTTTAAAAAATCATTAAGTTATTTAAAACAATAGGTAAGCAAAGTCTTTCCATTGAACTTATAACTTCACTTAAAGATTGGTTTGTTAAACATATCCTGTAAAGAATAAGGAAGCCTCTTAGTATTAGCCCTATAAAAATTATCTTTTATCTTTAAAAAAATTCTTTAAGATTAATTCGGCTTCCTTTTGCAAAAGGCCGAATCTATATTTTACTTGGTGATTTAATCTTTTATCAGATAAAATAGAGTATAGACTTATTACAGCTCCTGTTTTGGGGTCAGGGGTTGCAAAAATAAGCTCATCAATGCGAGCAAGAACCATAGCATAGGCACACATAACACAAGGCTCAAGGGTGACATATAGTTTGCATCCAAGAAGCCTATAATTTCCTAATTTTTTAGCACCACTTCTTAAGGCTAACATTTCTGCATGGGCTGTTGGATCATTTCTTGTGAGGATCTCATTGTGTGCTTTAGCTAATACTTCCCCTGTTGGTGAGACAAGGACTGCCCCTACTGGCACCTCATCTTTTTCTATAGCACTTTTTGCCTCTTCTAAGGCCATCTCCATAAAAAAATAATCTCTTTCTGTGAAATCTATCATAGCCTCAATTACCTAAGACTAAGTAGAGATGAAAAAATCCATGTTAAAATTAAAAAAAGTATTCCTGGCAAGAGAACTAAGTTTTCTAAATAAAGTATCTTCCCCAAGGGTCTCTTTCTAAGGATATAAAGCATTAATTCAAAAAGAGGTAGAACCAAAAGTAAGACCAAAAAAAGAGGTTTTTTATGTTTAACAGATAACCAAAGATAAGGTATAACCATAATTAGATATAAAAATCTAAGCCATTTTTGAAAAGACTTTTCTTCCATTTTTAATGAAAGAATAAGAAAGTTTTTAGGCAAAAAGCCATCACTTTGTAAATAAATGAGCTCCTTGTAAAGGTTTAAGAAAAATAAATTTATTAACACAAAAAAGGCATTCCACAAGAAAATTTCATTCCAAAAGGGATTAAGAAATAAGATAAGACTTATCATATAGAGAAGGTCTAATAATTTTAAAAAAGGGGTTTTCTGTAATAAAAAGCTAAATAAAAGAAAAATTATGCCCAGGAATATCATCCTTGGAAGATAAAGGAAAGCAAAAAGGAGAACAAAAATAAAGGATAGGCTCATCACTACAAAAAAGAACTTTTTATTGGTTTTAAAAAAGCGTTCTTTCAAAGGATAATAAAATTTTAATTCCTCTAAAGCAAGAAAATTGGTCAAATTTTTTTGGAAAAAATAAAAAAAGGTTGCAAAGAGAAGAAGGTATATTGTTTTTTCTGTAAAAATGGTAGGTTGCAAGATTAATAATGCCAAAAAAAAACATAGAAAAGTTATTGTCTCTGGTAGGGAAAAAAGGGTAAAACATTTAAGGATTCGGTAAAGAGGGCTTGTCTTTACTTTTAATTTATCGACGACTTCATTTATTAACCAGTTAGGCGTTGAAGCACCAGCTGTAATTCCTACAGTATTAAGTTTTTCAATTTCTTCAATAGGGAGCTCTTCAGGCTTTTCAATTAAATAAACCTTTTTCCCTTCAGCCTCTGCAACTTGTGCAAGTCTTTTGGTATTAGCACTAATTTTACCACCAATAACAATTATAGCTTCACATTCCCTACTTAGTCTTTTTACTTCTTTTTGTCTAACATCGGTAGCATTACATATCGTATTTATTACTTCCCCACTTGGATATCTCTTTAAAATCTCCTTTGAGAGCAAGTCAAAAATTTCCTCTTCTTGGGTAGTCTGAGAGAGTATTAAATAATTGTTAAGTGGGGGAAGAGCTTCTAAATCTTTACCGGAATTTACTACATAACCTCTTCCTTGACAATATCCCAAGATGCCTTTTACTTCCGCGTGTTCTTTGTCTCCAATGATTATTACGGTTTTACCTTGAGAAGCTGCTTTTTGAGCCAAAGCTTGCACTTTAAGAACTCTTGGACAGGTTCCATCAATAATTTTATGTTTTTTTTCCAAAAATGCCTTTTCATAGGGTGGAACCCCATGT
>JBKBJB010000012.1:0-10592 GCA_046294055.1 Caldimicrobium sp. | reverse complement strand
AAGGAATTGGAAGATTGGCTATCGTTTATGTAGTATGTCTCTTCGGATTCATTATTTGGATTGGTTTATTAATTTCTTGGATATTCTTCCATGGTGTGAAACCACCAATCGCTATGCAATAAAATCAGAAGGAGGAGAATTATGGCGGAAGAAATTAAAGAAAAAGATATAGCAGAAGAATTAGAAAAAATGCAGTATGACCCTTGGCTTCCTGTAGAAAGTAAACTTGTTTGGGGTTGTATAGTTTTAGGTATAATTCTATTGGTAATTTTAGTTTGGATTAGCTACACTTTCTTTCCAAGCTCTCATAGCTAATTAAAGCTTCACCCCCCTTCCACCCCGCTCTCTTATTATAGAGTGCGGGGTGTCTTGTATTTCAAGACTCTTGTGTTAAACTTTATTTATCCTATGAGTTATTTAGTCTTAGCAAGGAAATATCGACCTCAACGATTTAGTGAAGTTATAGGTCAAAATCATGTAGTAAAAACTATTATAAATGCTCTAAAATTAGGAAAACTAAGCCATGCTTTGTTATTTTCCGGCATTAAAGGAACGGGAAAAACAACGGTTGCTCGAATTGTTGCGAAGGCTCTAAATTGCAAATCTCCTCTTGATGGATATGAACCTTGCAACGCTTGTAATCATTGTATAGAAATTTCTAAAGGGATTTTTGTAGATGTTTTAGAAATTGATGCTGCTTCCAATCGTGGCATAGATCAAATAAGAGAATTAATAGAGAACTTAAAGTATGCACCAGCCAAAGGTAAAGCAAAGGTCTATATTATTGATGAGGCTCACATGTTAACCAAAGAGGCAGCAAATGCTCTTTTAAAATCTTTAGAAGAGCCTCCATCTCATGTTTATTTTATACTTGCAACAACGGAGCCAACCAAATTACCCCCCACTATTCTTTCACGCTGCCAAAGATATGAATTTAAAAGATTAGATCTAAGAAAAATGATAAACTTTTTGCAAGATCTCTGTCAAAAAGAAGGGTATGAAATAGATTCTTCAGCTTTAGAACTAATAGCTAAGGAAGCCCAAGGGAGTATGAGGGACGCTCTCTCACTTCTCGATCAAGCTATGGCCTATGGTGTAAAAACTAAAGAGGATGTTATAGAAGCTCTTGGCTGGCATGAAGAAGTGCTAATTGAAGAAGTAGCTCAAATACTTTTAGAAAAAAATCTTAAAAAAGCTATTACATTTGCTAAAGAGCTTTATGAAAGAGGGATTGACCTTATCTATTTTACTGAAAAGTTAACAGAATTCTTTAGAAATCTCTATATAGCAAAGGTCCTTCCTAAGGAGAGTGAGCTCAATTTTCAAAATAGCGAGTTAAAATCAGCTTTTATTTCCACTACCCAAGAGGAAATTTTGCTAATTTTTCAAAACCTACTGCGTGATTTAGAAGTATTAAAACGTTCAAGTTATCCACAGTTACAATTTGAAATAACATTAGCAAAAATTTGCGAATTTGAAAAAATTATTCCTATAAAAGAAGTATTGTCAAAGATAGAGGAGATCTCAAACAATATAGAAAAAGAAGGAGTTGCAAATGTAAGTTTACTCACCCAAAAAAGCGAGCCAAAAACTTGGGCAGCTTTTTTAGAGAAGCTTCAAAAAGAATCTCTACCTCTCTATTCTCTTTTATCTAAAATATCTGAACCAGAGATAATGGAAAATGAAATTAAACTCCATCTTAAAGGCCATGAAGAGTTTCTAAAATCTACTTATCTTCCCATAATTAAGGAAAGGGTTGAGAGTTTTTTTGGAAAACCTTTAAACTTAATCATTGAGCCAACCAAAAGAACAACTCTTGATGAAGTAAAGGAAAGACCAGAGGTAAAACTTATAAGCCAAGTCTTTTCAGCAAAAATTTTAAATATACAACCTGTTAAGGAGTAAACCTATGCAACTACCTAAGGAATTACAAAAACTTTTTAAAGAAGTACAGAAAATGCAAAAAAAGATGGAAGAAGTCAGCAAAGAGCTTGAAGAGAAAACAGTTACTGTTCAAGTAGGGGGCGGAATGTTGAAAGTCACTGCCAACGGTAAACAAGAGATTTTAGCTATAGAAATTGAAGAAGAATTACTTAAAGCAGAAGAAAAAGAAATGCTTCAAGACCTTATCATTGCAGGGGTGAATGAAGCCTTAAAAAGAGCAAAGGAGATGATAGAAGAAGAAATAGCAAAGATTACAGGAGGATTAGCCCTTCCACCAGGGTTTAAATTTCCTGGATTTTAACTTCTTATGGAAAAAAGCTATCCCTATACGCTAAGGAAGCTAATTGAAACGCTCAGTATTTTACCAGGAATAGGTGAAAAAAGTGCTAATAGGCTTGCTCTTTTTTTACTTTCACGACCGGAAATTTGTCATAAATTAGGAGATTTACTAAGAGAGTTACCATTTAAAGTGAAGCTTTGCCAAGAATGTAGAAACTTTTCAGAAGAAGAGCTCTGCTCTATTTGTCAAGACGATAATAGAGATCCCACAAAAATTTGTATAGTAGAAACTCCTCTACATCTTCTTCAAATTGAAAAAACAGGGCTTTATCAGGGTTATTATTATGTCTTGCATTATTTATTAGCGCCTAAAGAAGGGTTTGGCCCAAAAGCCTTAGGTTTAGATAATCTAATAAGGTTATTTGAAAAAAGACCTATTAATGAGGTAATTTTAGCCTTATCGCCAACACTCTCAGGAGAGGCAACTTCAAGTTATATTGCAGAGATTTTAAAGGATTTCCCTATTAAAATTACGAAGCTTGCCTGCGGTATCCCCTTAGGGATGGAACTTCATTTTGCTGACCCTTTAACCTTAAAAAATGCCTTTCAAAAAAGAGAAATATTGAAAGAAAAAAAAGACTATGGACAAGGAGCTTTGTAAAACATTAGCTTTGGGTTCTTTAATTAAGGGATATTTTCATAATCTTAAGGGAATATTGCAATCTCTTTCCTTCCAGGTTCAACTTCTTTACATAAAAAAAGAGCTTTTCATGACACCTCAAGCACATCCTACCTTAGAAAAAATCATACACCTCTTAGAAAAATTACAAAAACAGATTGATGTAGCCTTAGATGTAGCAAGCAATGAGGATCGAGGACCTTGGGATTTAAAAAAAATAATGGAGGAGGAGCTTATCTTTTGGGAAGCTAATCCCATTTTTAAACATAAAGTTAAAAAAGAATTAATTGAAGTAAATACCACACTTTTATCGTTTCCTTTAAATGAAATTAAAGGCATTCTTTGCTTTATAGAAGAAAGACTTTATTCAGTTTTAAAAGAAGACTCAACTCTTCGTATACTTGTAGGAGAACCTTCTTATGGTCTAACTTTTGAAATAAGCCCTTCCTTAGAAGAAGAAACACTCTCAATTTTTCATTCCCTTAAAACTTATATAGAACCCTTGGCAGATTTAGAGATAACTCCTTCTAAGATATCTATGAAATTTAAAACTTTTTAAAATGGAAGAAAAGCTAATTGCCTTAGGCCTTTACCTCAAAGAAAAAGGTTCTTTCAAATACCTAAAACTGATAGAAAATGAAAAAATCCTCGAAGATTATTTAACAAAAAACAAGCTTAAGGTTCAAACACTTATGAAATTAGCAGAAGATGAGATAGAGAGAGCAAATAGGTTAAATATAAAAGTGCTCTTTATCAAGGAAAAGGACTTTCCAGAAGAGCTAAAAGCTATTCCCTATCCACCACCTTTTCTTTATATAAAAGGTTCTCTGTGTAATTTGCCTAAAATTTCACTTATAGGTTCTCGAAAACCCACATCCTATGGTAAAGAAGTTGCTTCTCATTTTACTAAAGAGTTAGCCTTAGCAGGTGTTTGTCCTGTCTCTGGTCTTGCAAGGGGAATAGACACCATAGTGCATAAAAGCTGTGTTAATCTTAACAAACCTACTTTAGCTATTTTAGGGTCTGGATTAGACATAATTTATCCGCCAGAAAATAAAAAACTTTCCGAAGAAATCGTCGATAAAGGTGGGGCTGTAATTTCTGAATTTCCCCTTGGGTCAAAACCCAAAAAAGAAAATTTTCCACGCAGGAATAGACTTATTTCCGGAATTTCTTTAGGGCTAATTATTATTGAAGCAGGAGAAAAAAGTGGAACTTTAATTACTGCTAAATGGGCTCAAGAACAGGGAAAAGATGTTTTTGCAATCCCAGGAAACATATTCTCTGAACAAAGTAAAGGTACTCACCTACTCTTAAAAGAGGGAGCTATACCTGTAACCCATCCTCGTGAAGTTTTAGAATATTTGGAGCTAAACATTCCTTCTACACCTCTATTAGAAAGTAAAAAACAAGAACTCCCATTAAGCCCAGATGAGAGAAAAATTTTAGAGGTTTTATCAAGTTATCCTATTTCTTTAGAAGAATTGGCTCAAAAAACAGAGCTCCCTATTAGCAAACTTTTGACAATTCTTACTGAACTTGAAGTGAAAAATTTAATTCTCAGCTTGCCTGGTAAATTTTATCAATTAAATCCTTTGTTCCAATAACATTTAAGGCTTTAAAGATCTTTTCAAAAAGGCCTTCCATATCAGAAAGAATTTTCTCTTTTACCGAAGGAGGAAGATCCCACCATTCTTTTTTAAAAGCTCCAAAACCTTTTTTTCGTATTTTATAAATAAATTGTGCTTCAGTAAGGTCCTCTTGCCACTCATGAGCAAAGTTTTCCTTAAGATAACTATAAATTTTTTGCCTAAACTCCTCAGGTAGTGCTGGATGATCATAGAGAAAGTTTTGTAATCCTGTAGCTAAATGCACTTCTACGCACTCTGACTCAGGAAATTTATAAAAAGCCTCTTCAGGTAAAGTTGAAGCACCATGTTGGACAGCACCAGCTAAACCAAATTCTTCTCTTGCAATTTTTGAAAGCTCCCTCAACACATTAAAATCTAAAGCAACCTCAGCAATGCTTCCATCTGGAAGGACAACCCCGCCATGGGAAGTCCCAGTTTGAACGCTTATTTTAGAAATACCGGGATTTCTCTTAAATGTCTTATTAAATCCCTTCATAAAGGCTCTTAATTCTTCAGGGGTGCTATTGTGCCCACCAATTTCTCCAATTTCTCCACCCAGATTTACAGTGATACCTGGTGGTTCTGTTTCTCTCACATATTCAGCCAATTCTGCAGTTACCTCGTAATTATTTTTTTGTTGTTCATCAAGAGTAGCTTCATCCAACACAACCAAAGTAGAGGCATCAATATCTATATTGTAAAATTGTGCAGAAAGCGCTTCCTGTATTAGTTCTTTTAAAGCCTCTTTCTCTTTTTGAGGATCAGAAAAATAAGCTCTGCGATTTAGTTGAAAATGATCACCTTGAATAAAGATTGGGCCCTTAAAGCCTTCTCTATAAGCTGCTCCTAAAATAACTACAGTATATTCCAAAGGTTTTTGCTTGGTATAACCCATTTCTGATTTAGCTATCTCAAAAATAAAAGCACCTACCTTTGATTTTTTAGCAACTCTAAAAATAACACGAGCTACATCATAAGTCATTCCTCTTAAATTAAAGGCTGGTACTGTGAACCCTAAAAACTTTTCTGCAAATCTTTGATAAAGCGGAAAAATTGATCCCCCTTTATAACCTTTTTCATTAAGATCTTTCAAAAGTGTTTCGAGTTTCTTTCTTTTTTCTTCTAACTTTTCTTCAAATACCGCTTCATAAATTTTTGCGTCAAAATTTTCCATAAGTTTAATTTTATAAAGTTTCTAACCAATGTCAAAGACATTACAATTTTGAATATTATTTTAAAAATTTGACATTTGAAAGAATTAATAGGATTTATTAATTATTATAATGCAACTTGTAAAAAAATTCTATAAATTTTTACTTGAATAAAAGCTTGACTTATGATTTTCTATTAATAAAATAATTGATTGAGAAATTATTAAAAAGGAGGGGAAGATATGAAGTATTCACTTGTAGGAGCTATTACTTTACAGCTTTTATTAGTCCCTGCCTTAGCTAAGGCAGTAGATCATTCTCAATTCCTCACTGGTCCATTTAAAAGTGGGGAAGAGGTAACAAAGGCTTGTCTTCAGTGTCATGATAAACAGGCAGAAGATTTTATGAAAACATCCCATTGGAAGTGGAAGGGGATACCCAACACAGTAAAAGGTTTAGAAAAAAGTAAGATGGAGCTTGGAAAAGCAAATCTTATTAATAACTTTTGTCTTTCCATAGAAGGAGCAAATGAAGAAGTCTGTTCGAAATGTCATGCTGGTTATGGATGGAAAGATAAATCTTATAGTACCTATAATTTTAATGATAAGACAAAAATTGACTGCCTTGTTTGCCATGCAAAAGAAGGAAATTATAAAAAAGGTTTTGGTGGAGATCCTGATAAGAAACTTATTGAAAGTGGAAAAATGGATTTAACCAAGGCAGCTCAAAGCGTTGGTAAACCAACAAGGGATAATTGTGGTGCTTGTCATTACTATGGAGGAGGAGGAGACGCTGTTAAACACGGAGACCTTGATTCAACTTTAAGCAAACCTTCAAGAGAACTTGATGTACATATGGGTGGATCAGCGAATTTACAATGTACAGATTGTCATGTTACAAAAAATCATAAAATCCCGGGTGTTTCAACCTTTTTAGCTACAAGTGTGGGAAAAGTTTCGTGTACAAATTGCCATGTAAAACCTCATAATGACACTCCTTTAGGGAAGATCCTCTCCAAGCACACAAAAACAGTAGCCTGTCAAACCTGTCATATTCCATATTTTGCAAGAGGCCAAGCAGTTAAAATGTCTTGGGACTGGTCAGCAGCTGGCCAAGATATTAAGTCAGAACCACAATTTGGTAAAGTAACTTTTGATAAGAAAAAAGGATCATTTACCTGGGCAATGAATGTTGTTCCAACCTATGCTTGGTACAATGGAAAAATAGAACGCTATATAAAAGGGCAAAAAATTGAAGACCCAACCCAAATTGTTTATTTATCAAAACCCGTTGGTGATATAAAAGATCCAGAGTCAAAGATTTATCCCTTCAAAATCCATAAAGGAAAACAACCTATGGATTCTGTTAATAAATATCTTTTAACACCCAATCTTGTTAAAGGATTTTGGGCACACTTTAATTGGCAAAAAGCCTTAGAAGATGGATCCAAAGCCTCTGGATTACCCTTTAGTGGTAAATTTGAATTCGTTGAAACAGCCTATTATGATATTTTAAACCACCAAATTGCACCAAAAGAAAATGCACTTAAGTGCAATGACTGCCATTTAGGCGGCAATAGACTTGACTGGAAAGCGCTTGGATATAAAGGTGATCCTATAATATTTGGTGTAAGAATCATTAAAAAAGCAAAATAATTAGGTTGTTAATTTCTTTAACAAGGGGGCTTAGGCACCTAAGCCCCCTATTAAAATATAAAAATCTTGAAAATTTAGCTTATTTCAAATTGCTTTTTCACCAAATTAGAAATAATTTCACTTTTTAATGCTTCTATCGAAAAATATTGTGCACTAAGCCATAGAGCAAGGTTTTTAGCATAATCACTCCGAATAATTCCTTTCTTTTCTGTGTCTATAATAATGTAATCCACATAGGGGATACCTCTAAGTACTAAACAAATTTTTTGAAGCTCTTCTAAAACCGAACCCCCGCTTAAGCTAACATTAGCCTTCCCATCAGTAATGAGTATTACTAATATCCGAGATTTAGGAAATTTTCTCATTATACTCCTAATTAGTTTATAAGCCTCTAATAGAGCCGCGCTGAGAGGGGTTTTTCCGCCTGTAGGAATTTCTTCAAGTCTTTTCTTAGCAAGCTCAAGGGATGAGGTTAGAGGAAGCACAATTTCTGCCTTGTCTTTTCTAAATACAATCATAGAAACTTTCTCTCTTTTTTTATATGAATCTATAAGAAGAGAAAAAATAGCACCTTTAGCTTCTTTCATTCGCTCATTTACTCCCATTGAACCTGACCCATCAACCACAAAAATTACAATATGACTTGTTTTTCTCTCTTTTTCTTTATATCTTAAATCCTCCTCTAATATTATAACTCTATCACTCTTACCTCTCAGGTTTTGAAAGGGAGCTGCAGCCCTTAAAGTTGCATCAAGGGCAATTTCAGGTGTAACTCTAATAACACTTCTTATATATCTTCCTCCCTTCCCTTCTGTTTTCGTTTTAGTTCTTCTACCAACAACAGTTCTTACAATGCGGTCTTTTCTAAATATTAATCGCTTTACATTAAAACTTTCACCAATTGAAAAAATCTCTTCCTTTTCTAAGGTAGAAGCTTTCTGTGATTTTGCCTTCTGCAAGTTTTCATCTTGAAATTTTTCACTACTTATTGAAACCTCTACTTCTTCCCTTTCTCTCCCAGCATTATTTTCACTTTTATTATGTTCCTCTTCTTTTTTATTTGTCTTTTCCTCTATATTTTTTTCCTCTCCTTGAACATTAGAATGATCTTCCTCATGCTCTTCTACAGAGGACGAATAGAATCTCTTTCTATGATTTAATACTAAAGGTGCAACAGCTTCTACATGATCTTTAGTTACTCTAAATTCTCCTAAGTAAGCACAAAGTGCCCTTGCAGCATAATAAAGATAAATATCTGCTCTATGTCCTGAAACAAACTCTCTTAAAACTATTTCTGTAATAAACTCTGTTATCTCATCTGATACCTCTATACCGTTTAAAAGTGTTTTGCCTATTTGAATTTTTTTAATCAAATCCTCTTGTTCAATGATATAATGTTTCGGAAATATATTTAACTTAACAATTTTTACTCGTTTTTCTTTATCCTTTAAGCTCTCCATAAAGGCACATAAACCAAATCTATCAAGGAAATGGGGTGAAAATTCAACTTCTTCAGGGTTCATAGTAGCAAGTATTTGAAAACTAACTGGCGCTCTAAAACTAAATCCCTCTCTTTCAATGAAAATCTCCTGTGCAGCTTGCACTTGAAAAATAATTGAGAGAATTTCTTGCGGAAATAGATTTATATCCTCGATAATAAGATAACCCCCGTTTGCTTTAGATAAAAGGCCTGGTTGAAAAATTCTTCTTCCTTTTTTTATCGTTTCCTCTAAATCTATTCCTCCTAAAATTGCTTCTTCAGTTGCATTAAGTGGTATTTTTACAAAAGGGGTATTAAGTTCTTTAAGAAGGTTTGTAAAGGCACGAAGAAGGGTAGACTTTCCTGTACCTTTTGGCCCGATTAATAATACACCACCACACCCAGGTTCAATTAAATTAAGTATAAGAGAAAGCTTTGCATCTTCATGATTAACAATATCTAAAAAGTTCATATTTAGATCCTTGATAGAACAACACTTAATTTCTCAGCTTCTTTAGATATGTCTTCAAAAGGTAATCTTTTAAGTCTATGTTTTAATGCAAGTGGGGCTATTTTTTTAATGTCTTCGGGTTTAACCTCTTTATTACCATTAAAAGCTGCATAAGCTCTTGCTGCTTTAAGAATGACAATATCAGCCCTATGACCATCCAAATTAATCTCACCCGTTATTTCCACTATCCAATAGAAAACTTCTTCTTTTATAACTATCTCCTTTAAAAGCTTTTGTGCGTTTATTATTCTCATTGCAAGTTCTTCTTGAGCTGGGTGCCATTTTCTCAGAAAAGCTTCTGGATCATTATCAAATTCAATTTTTCTCTTTAAAATTTCTATTCTTTTAGCTTTATCTCTTATTGCATGGACCTCTACACATAATCCAAACCTATCAAGAAGCTGTGGCCTCAACTCCCCTTCTTCGGGGTTCATAGTACCAACCAGAATAAACCTTGCTGGATGAACAAAGGAAATCCCTTCCCTTTCAACGGTATTTATACCCATTGCAGCTGAGTCAAGCAACAAGTCCACTATATGGTCTTCAAGGAGATTTACTTCATCCACATAGAGAAAATTTCTATTTGCCTCTGCAAGAATACCCGGCTCAAAGTGTTTTTCTCCCCTTTTTATTGCCTGCTCAATGTCAAGACTTCCAACAACTCTGTCTTCTGTAACCCCTAATGGAAGTTCAACAACCCGCATTTTTTTCTTTTCAATTTCAAAAGTCTCGTTGTTTTTAATTCTATCTAAACATTCACTACAAAATGGTCCTTGAGGTGAACAATTAAATCTACAGCCTTTTACCACCTCAATTTCAGGTAGTAATTCTGCTAATGCTCTCACAGTGGTGGATTTTGCAGTTCCCTTTTCACCCATAATCAAAACTCCACCGATACTCGGATCAATAACATTAAGAATAAGTGCAAGCTTCATCTCCTCTTGGTCTACAATAGCTGTAAATGGAAAAATCATTTAAGTACCTCCTTCATCTTTTGCTTCCAAAACTCAACCTCTTCTGCGGTAACAATATCAATACTTCCTCCTTGAAAATCTCCTTTAATATTTTCCATTCTTTCCTCAATCCATCCTTCTATCTCAAGGTATATTGTTTTCAAAACATCCTTTACATCTTCAGCAGGATTCCACAGACCTCTTTCCATAGCCTCTATTAATCTGCGTGCAATTTCTTCAAGGGCCCATGGATTATGTTCTTTAAAAAATTCTCTATTTTCTTCGTTCATAACAAAAGTCCTTGCTATC
>JBKBJB010000129.1:0-2597 GCA_046294055.1 Caldimicrobium sp. | reverse complement strand
GTATATTAACCTGCCCAAACCAAAGAAAAAATTCGTCCATAACTCTTGAATATGGTCTTTTTCTCCAACAGCTTTTATAACCTTGAAAATCTCAGTTGTAAACCAATCTGCGTTGAGGATATCTATTTTTCTTTCTTTTACATATATTCCGTGCTCTGTAAGTATAAAGGGTTTTTTGTAGTAGCTCTTCAAAAGAGAAGCCAAAAAACCTGCATAGCCAGTGGAAGGGCTGTGAATAATATTAAACCTATCACCTATCTTTTTTACGATCCTTGCCAATACCCATATGGGGTAATGCATGTTTCTTATAGTCCAGAAATAGTCTATAAAAGGTGTACCTATCGCATACTTTACATAAAACTCCGTAATTAAATCCCATGAACCTCTGCTATACAGAAAATCTTCATAGGTTACCTTCTTTTCATAAAAGTCTACATTTAGGACTTCTTTTGGAATATATTCATGGCGCTTTTGCTTAGACCAGTATATTATGTCTCTAACACTCTCGAAAGCCTTTTTGTTTCCTTCTATCTCTTTGGGTTTGGGCCTTTCAGTGTCTTTAAACAAATATTCCACATGCAAATATACCAAATTTTCCGGTAATTTATACTTTATATCACCATAATCTTCTGGCCTACTTCCTAAAAAGATAATTCCAAAACTATATTCTGAGATGTTGCTTATTAGGTCATGAATCCAAGAAGAAACACCGCCCCTTATATAAGGGTAGGTTCCTTCCGCTATCAATAAAACATCTATCTTTTTCCTCTTATCCACCTTGACCATTTGAACCTCTCCAAAACCTTACTACAAAGTTGGCATTCACATCCAATAGCAGGTTCATTTCTGGATAATCTCTGAACAGCCTTTTAACCTCCTTGTAGTTTCCCATTTCATAGTGTATCTCCGCAAGCTGTAGTAGATATTTTGCAGGATTAAGTTTCCTTTCGCTTACAAGCTCCTCCAGAAAGGGTGTTGCTCTGTCAAAGTCCCTTGCTTCTATATATATTTTAGCTAAAAGCAAGCTTGCCTCGGGAGTTGCCTCTATCTCCATAGACTTTCTGGCGTAGTTCAGGGCTTCTCTTAGCATATGGTTTCTGAACTCTTGGTCTGCTATATGGTAATGTAAAAAAGTATGATAAATGGATGCTATTTGATAATATATAAATGCCTTTTCTTCTGGGGATGTATTCCCCTTGTTAAGTTTTTCCTTCAAAGAGTGCAAAGTCTCATTTAGTTTTTTCTCTATTTTGTATAAAGCGCCAAAAGCGTATAACCTAAGAACATCCTCAGAGGCAGATAGAAGCCTTTTTAAAACAGGAATAGCTTCAGAAGAGTCTAAATGGAGTATATAAGAAAGCAAAGTTTCTAACTTTGAAGGATTTATACTTATAGACCTTTCTTTCAAAAGCCTAAGAGTAGACTCACCTACCAGTCTTCCTGAAAACTCTATTTCCTCGGTTAAAACCTCCTCCAAAGAGGGAATTTTAGACGGTTGATATGCTTCTATTTGTTGCTTTCTTAGCAGATAGAGAACGGCTATGAGTATGAATACATAACCAAGATAAAGAGTTGGAAAGACTACAAAGAAAAGTATAAATACAGCCCTTTTGCGATCTTTAAACCTTTTAGGAATTAGTATTGCTAAGAAACTTATCAGTGTAAATAGAAATATAGAGTGCAGTAATATAAACATTAGCATATAGAAAGAAGATCCCTTATCAATGGAAAAAACAGCAGAAACCGGATCCAAGAAAAAAGATATATCAAGTTTCATGGCACACCATTAATTTCTCAATATGTTTCTCTGTAATTTTATATATTTTCATAAGCACTTCATCCTCAAAAAACTCTTGGCTTAACTCTTCTGTTATTACTTTTTTTATCCTGTTTATAAACAGTTCCGCACCAAAATCGTCGGTAAAAGGTAGAAGTACAGCTATGGCTTTTACATCGTCATCTATGTTAACTATGCTGAATAGATCTGCCCCTCTTATATTCTCGGATATTATATTTCTAAGTACGTTAAACTTTATACTATCATAGACATTTAAGCAGAATATAACCAGATGAGACACTAAACCGAATTTTTTATAAATCTCCATCATTTTGTATATTTCTTTTAGGAACATAAGGTCAAAGAATTTTGATATCCTATCATAGTTTTTCGCTTTATAAACCCCTTTTGCTTTTTCTATCGCTAAATAATAAATCAATAGATTGATTATCAACAAAGTTTCGGTGTTTAATTTCATAAATGGCATTCTTTTTATAACGAATACGTAAAAGAGCTCATCTTCTATACTTACAGGTATTGCAGCCAAATATTCGGTAACTTCCGATTCTTTTAAGTCTGAAATGTACGTTATCCTTTGGCTTTCTATGGCAGTTTTGATTAAGGGGTCTTCTATGTTTATGTTTTTTATCCCTTCTGTACTGGCAATTAGTCTGTGAGGTCTTCCCACTGGTTTTACTATTAAGGCAGCTTCTTCTACGTCATAGTTTACAAGAATTAACTCAAAAGCTTTCTTTAGCACCGTGTATATATCTGCACCTGCAAAGATACTTTTCCTTAGGTCTAATATTAAATCCCTAAG
>JBKBJB010000128.1:0-2610 GCA_046294055.1 Caldimicrobium sp. | reverse complement strand
AAAGAGTATGGAAAGATTGAAGATGAGGTGAAATTTAAGCTTTTGGCTATTTCTCCAGCAACAATTGATAGACTTTTAAAACAGGAAAAGAGAAAACAGGATTTTAAAAACTTAAAAAGAAGAGGGTATTTAAAAGACAATAAAGATAAATTACTTCAAAACTTAATTCCTATAAAGACTCATATAGAGTGGAATTTTGGTACTGATACCTCAGGAAAACTTCAGATAGATTTAGTCTCCCATGATGGAGGAGAAACAAGAGGAGATTTTATTCAAACCTTAAACATAGTTGATTACAAAACAGGCTGGAATGTGATAAGAGCCTGTTTAAACAAAGCTGCCTCAAATGTCTTTCCTCAGCTTAAAGTTGGAATATCTCTTTTTCCTTTTAAAATCAAAGAAATCCACTCAGATTCAGGAGCAGAGTTTATCAACGCTCATCTTTTAAGATTTTGTCAACAAAACAATATTTCCTTTACAAGATCTCGTCCATATAAAAAAGATGATAATTTTTTTGTTGAAAACAGAAATGATAAGGTAGTAAGACGAAATGTTGGGTATAGAAGATATGAGGGAAAGGTTGATTTTATTCTTCTTAATCTTTTATATGAGAAACTTTATCTTTATCTTAACTTCTTCAAACCTCAAAGAAGATGTGTAAAAAAAATAAAAGAAGGAGCAAAAATTAAAAAAATATATGATAAGCCACAAACACCATATGAAAGAGTATTAAAAGAAAAATCAATTTCAAGGAAAAATAAAAGAAAATTAAAGGTTATCTATCAAAGCTTAAATCCTTTAAAGATTAGAAAAGAAATTGTTAAATTACAAAATGTTTTGCTTGAATGTAGTAAAATAAAAAAAGAAGTGGTAAAAAAATTAAAAATCCAAAGTTCGATTTTTTATGAGGTATCAACTACATAGTAAAGTTCGATTTAAGTTTGAGGCATCACGGAGAAAGTTGGTTCTTTGTCAAATTGTGTTGAAGAAAAATGATATTTTAGAGTGTAATAACAATAAAAAGTCTTTTTAAAACTTGTGGACACAAGTTTTTTAGCCTTCTATAGGATAAATTAATCAAAAAAGAAAGGAGGACGGGTAAACTAAAAATATAACATTAAAAGTTCTACCGTCCTCCTTATGTGGAATTTTAACAAAATATTAGGTATTTCTGGATGGGAGATTGTTAAAAGTCAAACAACTTCCCAAAAAATCATTTTTTATCTTAAACAACGCCGTAAAACTTCAAACTGTCCAAGATGTCAAAGAAGAACAAAACATCTTTACGGATACTCAAGATTAAGAAGAATTAAAAATGGAACAATATTGGGTAAATTCTGTGAGTTATTAATTAAACCAAGAAGATTTAAATGCCTAAACTGTAATTTAGTTTTTAATGAGCCATTGAATATAGTTGGACTTTACCAAAGAACAACTTTAAAACATAAAACTGAGTTAATATTTAATCTCTCCAACCAATCATTTCACTCTGCTGCCAAAAAATACAAAATCTCCTATCATACTCAAAGACGTTGGCTTGAACAAATAATAAAAGAAGAAGTCTTTAATTTTGATAAAGAAGAGAAAGAAAACAAACCTTTTGTTTTGGGAATTGATGAGGTATCTTTTGCTGGACGGGATATGTTAACAACAATTGGCAATATTACAAAACACCGCCTTAAAGGAGTTTTAAAATCAAAAAGAAAAGATGAGTTGAAAAAAATCTTAAAATCTCTTTCACCAAAAGTTAAATCATTAATAAAAGAGGTGGTTATTGATATGTCAGATCTTTACAAAAAGACAGTTGAAGAAACTTTACCAAACGCTTTAATTGTTGCTGACCATTTCCATGTTATTCAAGATGCTAATCGAAGACTTGAGCAAACAAGACTTTTTCTTCAAGAAATCTATAAAAAGAAAATACCAAAATATATCCTTTCAAAAAACAAAGAAAGTTTAAAGGAAAAAGAAAAAGGACTTTTATTAATGATTTTAAACCAATATCCTGAGCTTAAAATGTTTTATCAAACCAAAGAAAGACTAAGAGACATGTATAAGGAAAAAACAAAGGAGAAAGCTAAGGAAAAATTAAACCTTATTATTTCCACTTTAACCTCCTCTTACGATGGAGAATTAATCCTTTGGGGAAGAACTCTTTATTACTGGAAGGAACCTATTCTAAACTATTGGAACTCCTATTCTACTAATGGTTTTATGGAAGGAATGCATAACAAAATGAAGCTTGTCAAAAGAATATCTTTTGGTTTCAAAAACAAACAAGTGTTTATCTATAAAGTTATGCTATCGGTCTTGATAACAACCTTGTATTTACAACACATTTTGACATAGAACCCATATTAAATTATCAATTTTATTTTTTATAATTAATCTTTGTAATAAAATGGTTTCAGATTATATAAAAAAATCAATTCGTACCGGTTTTGGATTTGGTATTACCTCAGGCGTAATCACTACTTTAGGTTTAATGATTGGATTGAATTCTGGTACCGGCTCAAAAACAGCGGTTTTAGGAGGAATTTTAACAATTGCAATTGCCGATGCTTTTTCTGATGCTTTAGGGATTCATATCTCTGAGGAATCAAAAGGCAC
>JBKBJB010000127.1:0-2655 GCA_046294055.1 Caldimicrobium sp. | reverse complement strand
TCTTTTTGATATGTTTCCAAGGACTTATCATTTTGAGACGCTTGCTCTTCTTCAAAGGAAAGATTAAGTGGTTTTCCCAAAGTCCAAAGAAGTTGTCTACAAAAGCCCATAATAATTTTTACTTCTCTTGAGGTTAAGTCCCTGGAGGTTAAAAATCTTCGGATGTTTGTTAGCCAAAGAAGGGTATTATCATGTGGGAGATAGTCTATTTCTTTTAAAGTAGCTTCTATAATTTTAAACATAAGGTTTATTTCCTTTTGGGTGGCAAGTTCAGGTTTTTTAAGTTCCAGCTTGCTTGCTGCTTGGAAGATTTCATAAAGGATCACAACTACTGCTTGGGAAACATTTAAAGAAGCCTTTTCCGTTGTAGGAATTGTGATAACATAATCGCAATAAAAAAGGTCTTCATTACTTAACCCTAAGCGCTCATTTCCAAATAGAAGGGCAATTTTATTAGATAGGGAATATTCACAGATAGTTTTTGAAATTTCTTTGGGAGTATAATAGACCAACCTGCGTTTGCCCAGCCGTGCAGTAGTGCCAATCACCAAGTTGAAGTCCTTTATAGCCGTAGGTAAATCCTCATAGATTTCCATTTTCTCAAGTACAGAGAGCCCAGTTTTCGTAGCCATAGCTTCCATAGGTAGAGGTGTTAGGTCCGCAGGATTTACTAAAATGAGCCTTTCTATGCCAAAGTTAGCACAAGCTCTTGCGACAGAGCCAATATTTTCTGGATATAGGGGATTAACTAAGACTACTGCAATGTTTGCGAGATTAGCTGAGACGGGTTTTGCTACTGGGCGAACTTGCATGAAATATTTGGGTGGTGCCGGGGCCCGGAATCGAACCAGGGACACGCGGATTTTCAGTCCGCTGCTCTACCGACTGAGCTACCCCGGCAACCATTAACCATAATATTATAAATTTTAAAATTGTCAAGCCCCGCGTTCCCTCTATGGCAGACTTCTTGCTGGATAGATGTTATTGAATTTATTAATTAGTAGTTTTTTGTAGTAACTGTATTATAATAAATGATAAATCTTCGCTGGAGGATAAAATGGTTAAAAAAGGTCTATTTCTTAAATTTAATCCTCAGATCGTTGAAAAGCCTATTGTGTATCGTTTAGGGAAGGATTTTAATTTGGCCTTCAATATTCTTAAGGCTACGATAACTCCTGGAAAGGAAGGTATTATGATTATGGAATTGATGGGAGATAAAGAAGCTATAGAAAAGGGCTTACAATATTTGAAAGAAGAAGGGGTTGAAATTCAATCATTGGGGCAGCAGGTGATGAAAAATGAAGAGGTTTGTATTCATTGTGGAGCCTGCACAGCCGTTTGTCCCACAGGAGCTCTCTCCATTGATAGGTCAACTTTCCGAGTAATTTTTGATCCAGAGAAGTGTACAGCCTGTAGTTTTTGTGTTTCAGCTTGTGTAACCAAAGCTATGGAAATACATATTCAAAGTGAGGCTATATAAAATAAAGAAAAGTTCACAAAAGGGGGCTTAAATGAAGGTTCTTATTTCAGATGCTCTTTCAGAAGAAGGGATAAATCTTCTTAAAGAAGCAGGGTTAGAGGTGGTCTATAAGCCTGGTTTAACACCGGAGGAGCTTAAAAAGGAGGTCGTGGAAGCTTCTGCCTTAATTATTAGAAGTGGAACAAAGGTGACAAGAGAGATAATGGAGGCATCAAAAAAATTAAAAGTTATAGGGAGAGCTGGAACAGGGCTTGATAATGTGGATCTTCAGGCAGCAAATGAATTAGGAATTGTGGTAATGAATGTCCCAGGTGGAAACACCTTGTCAGCAGCGGAACATACCTTGGCTCTACTTTTTGCTTTAGCAAGAAGAATTCCCCAAGCTAATCAATCTGTAAAGAGTGGACAATGGGATAGAAAAAAATTTATGGGTGTTGAGCTTAATGGAAAGGTCCTTGGAATAATTGGTCTTGGGAAGATTGGAAGTATTGTTGCAGAAAAAGCTTTATGTTTGCAAATGCAGGTTATAGCTTATGACCCATATGTTACGCCTGATACAGCAGCTAAAAAGGGTGTTGAGCTTGTAAGTTTAGAAGAAATTTACAAAAGGGCAGATTTTATCACCATTCATACCCCTTTAACTAAAGAAACTTATCATTTGATCAATAGGGAAGCTTTTTCTAAAATGAAGGATGGTGTTTACATAATTAATTGTGCCCGAGGAGGGATTATTGATGAAGAAGCCTTGTTAGAGGCAATAAATTCTGGAAAGGTAGCGGGTGCTGCCCTTGATGTTTTTGAAAAAGAGCCTGTGCCCCCGGATCATCCTCTCCTTAAGTCAGACAAGGTTATTGCTACTCCTCACTTGGGAGCTTCCACAATAGAGGCACAAAAAATAGTAGCAGTTGAGATTGCTAAACAAGTTGTCGATTACCTTTTACATGGAATTATTCGCAATGCCGTAAATGTTCCCTCCATAAGTGGAGAACTTCTTAAAACTTTACAACCTGTTTTGAATTTAGCAGAAAAACTGGGCATTCTTACTGCACAAATTTGTGAAGGTGCGATAAAGGAAGTAGAAATTGTTTATAAAGGAGAATTGGCAAAGCTTGATACAAAACCTGTTACTCTCTCTTTAGTTAAGGGTTTACTTACACCTTTCTTAAAAGAAGATG
>JBKBJB010000126.1:0-2674 GCA_046294055.1 Caldimicrobium sp. | reverse complement strand
GGTAAAAGCTCTTTTTTTATCAAGGCAGACTCTTGTCTTTTTAGAAAGATATACCCTAATGAAGGTTTACACGAAGTTATGCTTGCTATAGCTTCCGGAAAGATAATAAAGGTTAAGTATTTAAAGGATGTTGGGTTTATGAAGGAAGATCTTTTTATTGACTGGGTCGACATTGAATGGTGTTGGAGAGCTATAAAAAAGCAATATAAAATAATAGGAAACGCTAACATTGTAATAAAACATCATCACGGACAAAGTTCTATTCAGATTGGAAATAGGATTATTACAGTAAAAAAACCTATAAGACAATACTATCATGTGAGAAATGCTTTTTATTTAGGTATTTATTCAGATGTCTTACCATTCAAGTGTAGGATAATACATCTTTTAAAGGCTATTAGATATACGCTACTTTACCCAATTTTAGTAAAACCGCATTTTACCAACCTTAAATACTGTTTACTTGGTTTTTGGCACGGGATTACCAAAAGACTGGGGAGATTGGAATGATTCAAGTTTATGGTTCCATCGTTCTGTACAACAATAAAAAAGAACAAGTTATAAGGGCTATTAATAGCTTTCTAAATACAGATTTGGATGTCAAACTCTTTTTAATAGATAATTCTCCAAAGGACTTGTTAAGGGATCTTGAAAACTTAGATCAAAGGATAAAGTACTTATTCAACGAGGCAAATCTTGGCTATGGGAAAGCTCATAATATAGCCATAAGAAAGAGTATGGAAGAAGGGGTTCCCTACCACCTTGTTTTAAATCCTGATGTGTATTTTGAAAAAGGGGTTTTAGAAAAGCTTTATGAGTTTATGGAGGAGAACAGAGATGTAGGGCTTATAATGCCAAAGGTGTTATATCCAAATGGCGAGATACAATATCTATGTAAATTACTTCCAACACCTATGGATTTGATTTTCAGAAGGTTCATACCGATAAAATCTTGGAAGGAAAAAAGAAATTACATCTACGAACTTAGATTTACAGGATACAACAGAATAATGAACGTTCCATATTTGTCTGGATGTTTTATGTTTTTAAGGGTTTCCGCACTAAAGGAAGTTGGCATTTTTGACGAAAGGTATTTTATGTACCTTGAGGATACAGATTTGTCAAGGAGGATACACAAGAAGTATAAAACAATATACTATCCTTTTGTGCATATATTTCACGAATATGGTAAAGGCTCTTATAAAGATTTGAAGCTTCTAATATATCACGTAATTTCTGCTATTAAGTATTTTAACAAATGGGGTTGGATATTTGACAAAGAAAGGGAGGAAATAAATGTGCGAGTATTAAAAGAGTTGAAAAAGTATACTTTTCTATAACTGAGTTATAATACTTACAGGAGGTGTCAGATGGGAAACAAAAGGCAGGACAAAGCCCAATCAGAGGAGATAGACCTATTTGAGCTTATAAGTGCAGTTTATAAGAGAAAGAAGTTGATATTTAGTTTGTTTATTGCATTTGTGCTTTTGGCTTTTGTAATTAGTTTGCTTATGCCAAAGGTGTATAGAAGTGATGTTCTACTGGTTATTAAAGCGCCTGCCTTTAAGGCTGGGGAACTTGTAAAGTTTTACTCCTCTTTGAAAAAGGAAGAAATAATACCAAAAACACATAGATTAGTCTCTAAGGTAAATCTCAAAGCCTTATCTGATGATAAACTACTGGTAAGTATTGAGATAAAAAATCCAAAGGATTTAGATTCTGTGGTGTCTGAGCTTAAAAGCAGGATTGAAGAAAACCTTTTTTTAAAGCGTTATGTGGAAGATAGAAGGCAACAGCTTATAAAACAATTGGAGGAGCTTGATAAAGCTATTTCGTATGCAAAGGAGGATAAAAAGTTATATATTAATCTGATAAAACAGGGAAAAACAAGTATAATAAGTTTTAATCCAATTGATTTAGATGAAAAGATTATTAATTTGGAATTAAAAAGAATAGTTTTAAACCAAGAATTGGATCAGCTTAGGAGTATAGAGATAGCAGACCAATATACTACAAACAAACCAATCAAGCCAAAGCTTATCTTAAATGTTGTTCTTGGCGGCCTTTTAGGAATATTTTTAGGGGTATTTTTAGCTATCCTTTTAGAAAGTTTAGAGAAAAGAAGGCAAAAGGAAGGTTAAATGCTTTTTGCCCTGATCCTTTCCTTTCTTGTTTCCTTTGTGGTTTGTTATCTCCTTGTAAGGTACAATCCCTTTGGTGAGTGGGCTTATGACCCTGTTTCTGCAGGTCCCCAAAAGTTCCATACCAAGCCTGTGCCACGGGTTGGTGGCATTGCTTTAATGCTTAGTCTTTTTACCTACTGGGTTTTATTTGGGGATTATGGTCTTTTTGTGCTTTGTAGCTTGCCCGCCTTTTTAGGTGGGCTTTTAGAGGATATTACCAAAAGGGTTGGTGTAAAGGAGAGGCTTTTTCTGACTATGCTTTCTGCCGCCCTGGGTTATCTTTTGCTTTCTGCCAGCATAAACAGGGTGGGTTTGCCCCTTTTTGACCATCTTTTGGCCTTTTCTCTTTTCTCCTTTCCCTTTACAGTGTTTGCAGTGGCTGGAGTTAGCAACGCTTTTAACATAATAGATGGCTTTAATGGGCTTGCCAGCGGCGTGGCTATCCTTTCCTTGCTTGCCCTTGGATATGTGGCTTATTTGGTGGGCGATCA
>JBKBJB010000125.1:0-2692 GCA_046294055.1 Caldimicrobium sp. | reverse complement strand
AATCCAAGAAACCTTAGAGAAATTTATGGGGCGCGAGATGAGGTCAAGGTATCTTAACCCTGAATGGATAAAAGCTATGATGAAAGAAAAATATGCAGGAGCGCGCTTTATTGATAAAGTAGTTGAGTATCTTTGGGGATGGCAAGTTACAGTTCCAGAAGCAGTAGATTCCGCAAAATGGAATGAAATGTATGAAACTTATGTGCTTGATAAATATGGTCTTGGAATAAAAGAGATGTTTAGACAAGCAAAGAATATGTGGGCTTATCAATCAATGGTAGCAAGAATGCTTGAGACAATAAGGAAAGGCTACTGGAAACCAAATAAAGAGGTAGTTGAAACCTTGGCAAAAGAATATGCAGAAAGTGTTAAAGAAGTTGGCCTTGCCTGCTGCGACCATACCTGCAATAATCCTCTACTTACTAAATTTACTGCAAATGTTCTCATCTCTGTACCTGGATTAGAAAGTTATGTAAGAGATTTTCTTGCTGCACTTAAAAGTGTTAAGGAAAAAGAAGTAAAAACTGAAAAACAAAACCCTGCGAATAAACCTTTAACTAAATCTTTAGCCCCAGACATAAAGGGTAAAACAGTAGAAGGTTACGAAATGGAGACTATAAATTTATCAAAAGGAGCTTCTGCTGCACCTATACCCTATCTCTTTATAATTTTTTTTCTTGGATTTGTGACATTAATCACATTAGGTTTGAGGAAATCCAAATGATCCTCCACTTACCACCTATATGCTTACAACATAAAAATTGCTTGTGAAAAAAAACACTTTTACTGGAATAGATACTAATTAGTGTTACTTTCTTTAAAAAAGTAATATTTTATGTCTGAGGAAAAATAAATGAAAATTGTCATGCAGAAAGATTTAAGAAAAATTTCTGTATTAGTTTCTCTTTTAATTCATACAACTGTGCTTGCAATACCTATTTCATTTTCGGTTAAAAAATTTTCTAAGGAGGTTGAAATTTATATATTAGATGAAAGGCCTCTTTTAAATACAAAAGCAAAGGAAAAGAAATTATCTAAGGAGACATTGCCCACAAAAAAATTAGAGGAACAAAAGCCTCAATCTCAAATAGAAGTAAAAAAGGAAGAAAGCTCTGAGACCAAAGTTGTAGAGACCCCTGAAATAGAAAAGAAAGAGGAGGGAAAAGTTTTGGTAGAGGCAAATCATACGCAAACTACAAGCTCTGCAACTACTTCGTCATCTAAGGTGGCAAGCACGATGTCAAAGGGTGATGAAGAGGGAAGACACATTATAGAGGGTGTAGAGGTTGGTTCTGCTCAAGGACCGAAGTTTTTACATCGGGAGATACCTCAGTATCCGCTAATTGCTCGACGACTTGGGAAAGAGGGTGTAGTAAGGTTAATGCTAACCATAGATGAGAAAGGTAAGCTTCTTAATATTGAGGTTTTAGAAGGGGCTGGTTATGGATTTACAGAGGCTGCAATTGAGGCTGTTAAAAAATCTACTTTTATTCCTGCCTATAAGAATGGAAAACCAATAATGTGCAAAGCTTTGTTGACTATTAGATTTGTTTTAAGGAGGGAGCAATGATAGAATTTTTTCTGAAGGGCGGTATTTTAATGTATCCCATAGCTTTATGTTCTATAATAGGAGTAGCAATTTTCATAAACAAGATGCTTCAATACAGGATTATTATGAAGGAGATTGATTATCCATTAGAAGAAATTTTAAAAAGAGAGCCAGCCATAATGAAGCCTATTTTGCAGGCAATTAATGAAGGATGTAATGAAATGGAGCTTTCAGTCATAGGTACTCGTCAAGTAAGAAAATTGGAGCAGGGTCTAAGCTGGCTTGGTTTAATTACTACTATTGCGCCCCTTTTAGGGCTAACAGGAACTGTCACTGGTATGATTAAAGCGTTTATGGTAATAGCTGAAAGCTCCAGTGTTAGTCCTTCTATGTTAGCAGAAGGTATATGGGAAGCGCTTATCACCACTGCAGCTGGACTTCTTGTTGCTATTCCTTTACATGTAGCTCATCATTACCTTGAGAAAAAGGCAGATGAAATCGCCTTTTTAATGAAAGAAATAACTCTTAGTCTCTATATGAAATGTAAAGAGTAACAGGCGAACTTTTGGGTAAGGAGGCACAATTATGGAATTTGAAAGGAAACAATTTAAACATATTCCCATAAACATAGCCCCCCTTGTTGATGTGGTGTTTTTACTTTTACTCTTTTTTATGCTGACTTCACATCTCATTCAAGAACCTGTCATAAAGCTAAAACTTCCTGAATCAAAAACGAGTACTGCAGATGAAGTCACAACAAAAACAATTTATATCACAAAGGAAGGAGATATATATTTTATGAATACAAAGGTTAACTTGAGTGAATTACAAAGCCTATTAAAGGAGAGGTTGTCTGACAAGGAACAAGAATTTATCCGTATAAAAGCAGATAGGGAATCCAATGTGGGAATCCTCATTAGCGTGATAGATGAGGTAAGACTTGCTGGCGTGAAACACTATAGCATAGTTACTGAGAAAAAATAAAATGACTTTGTGAAAAAATGAACAATATATTTTTTTTGATTAAATGGTGTTATTTTTTTAAAAAATGTAATATCTGAAGGATATAAAAAAATAAAAGGAGGGGAGTAAAAGATGTGTAAGAAGCTATTTCTTACAAGTGTTTTTATGTTTATTATTAAC
>JBKBJB010000124.1:0-2706 GCA_046294055.1 Caldimicrobium sp. | reverse complement strand
AAATATTCCCAAAGGAGTTAAAATCCTTTTTTGAAGTATTTATTACAGGGGATAAAATTGAGAAAAGAAAACCTCATCCAGACCCGTATTTAAAAGCAATAAAATTTTTTAATGTGCCTAATGATAAATGTTTGGCAGTAGAAAATTCCCCTGCTGGAATCAAATCTGCCAAAGGTGCCAATCTCCTATGCATTGCTCTTACAACTACCTTAGCACCTGAATATTTGTCTTCGGCAGATTACATAGTACACTCTCATAAAGATTTGAGAAATCTTCTATTAAATGAGAAAACAAAATAGTGAAACAAAAAATTTTCTGTCCTACTTTTCCCGTTATCAAGATATAATTCCTGATTTTAAAGATTTTTTAGAATATCTGAAGGTTCCACATCAACAGTATTTTTGTATAAATAATTTAAAAGTGGAACTACCCATAGAAAAAGAAAAATTACTTAACATCTTGCAAAGCAAAGGTATAGAAATAGAAAATGTAAAAGAGGTACCGTTTTTTTATAGAATTAAAAATAACGAAGAGGTGTCCTTAGGTAATCTAAAAGAATATAGTCTTGGCCTTATTCATTCTATGACACTTTCAAGTACTCTTCCAATTTTTGCACTTGAACCAAAACCTAACGAGCTGATTCTTGACCTATGTGCAGCCCCTGGAGGTAAAACTGCTCTTATGGCAATGATGACAAATGATAAGGCTATAATCATTGCAAATGATAAAAGGATTGATAGGTTAACAGCACTTTCTGCTAATTTAAAACGTCTTGGCATAAGTTCTGTTATAATAACAAGACATAGAGGAGAAGAATTTCCTTTAAATCTATGTCCTGATAAGGTATTAGTAGATGCGCCTTGTTCTGGAGAGGGAAGATATAAAATAGGTCTTGAAGGAAAAATTTTATATCAGAAAGGTTCAGGAAGGACTAATTTACCTTCTATTCAAAAAGGTTTACTTCTAAGGGCTTTTGATGTAGTAAAAAGTGGAGGAATAATTGTTTATAGCACTTGTACTATAAACCCTGAAGAAAATGAAGCAGTTGTTGATTATCTTCTAAGAAAAAGACAGGCAGAAATACTTGACTGGAATGCACCCCTTCCTTATGAAGAAGGGTTAACAGAATGGGAGGGGAAAAAGTTTCACACAGATTTAAAAAAAACGAAAAGATTTTATGCGCATAAAATAAAGGCAGTAGGTTTTTTCGTTGCCAAAATTAAAAAAAAGTGTATAATTTAAAATTAAAAATGGCAAGATATCTTTTTTTCTTTTATGGATAAGGTAACAGAATTTTTAAAATTTTTTGAAGAAAAGCCACTGGCTTTTAATACTATTCAAGAGCATTTAATTCTTCTATCCCAAGAAATTCCTCAAAATGTGTTAATTTATCACCTCTTAGAATTTATTAATAAGAAGGAGAAATTGCCAACAGAAACAAAAAGATTTATTTTAGAATTTATAGCACGTCAATATGAAAAAACTTTAAATCTCCAAGAAGCCTTAAAAATCTATAATATTCTTTTAAAAAAATATCCCAAAGAAGCTTATATTGAAAAGTTAGAAGAATTAAAAACTTTCAAATTTTTAGAAAGGTATAAATTTTTACTACCTAAATATCCAATAGATTTTGATACATTAAAAGATCTATATTTTCAATCTCTTGAAAAAAAGAGCTCTATAGACTGGCTTTTGATGGAAAATTATCACATCTCAAAAGAGGAACTTCTTAAGGCTTTAGAAGCTTATTTTAAAGTTCCAAGCTATGACCTTAAAAATTTATTTAACCAAAAAAGATTAAAGAAAATTCTTGAGGTTTCAAGTATAAAAAAAGACTTTTTTGAAAAAAGTTTAAGTATTCCCATTATTCTTGATCAAAAAATAGTGCTATTTACTTATTATCCTGATGATGCAGAAAAAGTTGAAAAAATTAAGAGAATTCTCCAATTATCTGAAATTCAATTAGCCTTTGCTTTAAAAGAGGATATTTTAGAAGCTATTTATAAATATGACGAACTTTCTATTGATGAAGGTCCTCTTTCAATTGAACTTGTAGAAGAAACAGTAGAGGAGCCAGAAACCGAAGCGTTAATTGATTCTACTATTGTAAATTTAGTTAATAATATTATTGAAGATGCGTATAAGAAAAAGGCCTCTGATATACATATGGAAAGTCTCACTGGTAAAAAAGGGATGATAGTAAGACTTCGTGTGGATGGAGACTGTTTTGAATATTTAAAAATACCAGAAAACCAAAAAAGACAAGTAATTTCCAGGATTAAAATTATGGCTAATCTTAATATTGCTGAAAAAAGGCTTCCCCAGGATGGAAAAATTAAATTTGTAACTAAAGATGGTAAATTTTTTGAATTAAGGGTTGCTACTATTCCAACGATAGAAAATAATGAAGATGTAGCTATGAGAATTCTTGGAGGAATTGAATTTAGAAGTTTAGAAGAGATAGATTTAATTCCTGAGCATTATGATAAATTAAAAAAACTATTAGACCTTCCCTATGGATTAATTCTATGTGTTGGTCCAACAGGGTCAGGAAAAACTACTACCTTGCATGCCTGTCTTAAATATTTAAATAAACCCTCAAAAAAAATATGGACTGCAGAAGATCCTGTGGAGATTGTTCAAGAAGGATTAAGGCAAGTTCAGGTTAATCCTAAAATAGGTCTTACCTTTGCAAGAGTACTTCGT
>JBKBJB010000123.1:0-2711 GCA_046294055.1 Caldimicrobium sp. | reverse complement strand
TGTATGTAATAAAGATAAATCCTACAGAAAATAAAGTTTATTTAGGAGAGAGAGAAGATCTTTTAAAAAGTTACCTTTATATAAATACAATAACCTTTCATCTTCCCTTGGACAGATGGAATAAAATTTCAGCTCAAATTAGATATCGAAGTGAAAAAGTGCCTGTGAAAGATTTAATTAAAGATGAAAAGGGATGGAAGGTAATATTTGAAAGAGAAGTAGCAGGAATTGCACCTGGACAGGTGTGTGCTTTTTATGAAGGAGAGTATCTTATAGGTGGAGGCATTATACTAAGAAAAACTTAATTTTACCACATTTAAAAATCCGATCATCATCCCGCTTCTTTTCTTCCCTTACTGAGTTTTTATCAGGAAAAAATTTAATTAAATAGCAGAGTTTTGTTTTTTATAGATTTTGGAAAGAAATGTTTGGAGGGTGTTATAGAGTGTTTCAGGTTTAAGAAGGAGCATACATTGAGTAATGGCACAATTTTTTTTAAAACATGGCTGACAGGGAAGGTCGGCTTTTAGCACAATATAGGCATCACTCCAAGGACCTGTTCTTTGAGGTGAGGTGGGACCAAAGAGGACAATTATAGGTTTATTTAAAAGGCTTGCCAAATGCATCGGTCCTGTGTCAACTGTTATAACTATTTCACATCTTTTCATAAGGTAAACGAGTTCTTTTAGGTTTGTTTTACCGATAAGACTATAAACACCCTCGTATTTTTCAGAGAGGCTTTCTGCAAAGGTTTTAAAAGGTTCTTGATTGCCACCCACAAAATAAAAGTTAAAATCCTTTCTTAATGCCTTTGATAAGTTTATAAAATTTTCCCAATAGTGAAGAGGCCAAAGCTTTGTTTCCCACCTGGCTGAAGGAATAAGTATAAAATAGGGTTTTTTTGTCTCAAAATACTGTGGCTTTTCCTCAGGAATTGGCACATCTCTTATTATATCTATTTCATCTGGCTGAACTTCTTTACCCTCCAACAGAAAAAAATAGCTTTTTTGGGCTAAAAGGAGATATCTTTTGACTGCATGCAATTCCTTATCGTAAGGGGCAAATTTTACTTTATAGAAAAAGTGGCTTCCTTCTTTAGAATTAGAAAACCCTATGCTATACAATTTTTTGGTGAAAAAGGTAATCAAGGCACTTTTTAGTAAACCTTGAAAATCAATTACAGCAGTATATTCGTCCCTCCTTAATTCTAAAAAGAACTTTTTAAGTTGGTAAATATTTTTGAGGTAAGATTTGTTAAATAGAATGAGTTTTGAGAGGTAGGGATGGTCCTGAAGAAGTTGAGAATTTCTCTCTTCTACTACCCAATCTATTTGAGCAGAGGGTAAAACTTTTTTGAGATAAGCAAGAGCAGGAAGGGTTTGAATAACATCCCCTAAGGCTGAAAGTTTTACTATAAGCAGTTTCAAGGGTTACAAGGTCCTTAAATCTTCTAAAATAAATTCTACAGCATCTAATAAAGTTTCAGCAACGAAATCGGGTTTATAAGATTTTTGAGGCAAAAGGTATTCCTTTTCTCCTTTGCCGTATCCCGTTAAGACAAGTATGCCTTTTAAACCTGCATTTATAGCAAGCTCTATATCAATGAGTCTATCACCGATGACATAAGATTTTTGAGGGTCAAGTGGGTATTTAGCAAAAGCTTTTTCGATTAAGCCAGTTTTTGGTTTCCTACAAGGACAATTTTCATTTGGATGATGAAGGCAAACAAAAAATTCATCAATCTGAGCTCCCTTTCTTTTGAGCCTATTTTGTATTTCCTTATTAATTTCTTCTACCAACCACTCTGGGAAATAACCCCTTGCTGGACCGCTTTGATTAGTTACTACGAAAATTTTAAAACCCGCTTTCTTTAAAAGTTTGATAGCCTTGGGAACACCTGGCAGAATTTTTAAACGAGAAATATGGTTTAAATATCCTACCTCTTCATTGATAGTACCATCTCTATCTAAAAAAACTGCAGGAAAGAGTTTTATAAGATTGTTTTCTTTTTTGATCTTTATCATGGATTTATAATATGGAATTTGAATTCCCAAGGTAGTAGTTCTTTATTGAATTTAAATATGCTTTTGAAATTGAATTGTTTTTCCAAGTCCTCTAAGTAAAAAATTTCTTCTCCTATGGTCTCAGTTAGTGACGGGTTAACTTCTATTTCAAGTTTTTTATTTATTATATGGGGTCCCATCTTCATAATTCTTCTTAGAATTTCGTAATAGATGGTTCTTTTTGATTTAATCCTTCCTTCACCATTACAAAGGGGGCAAGTTTCTAAGAATGGTTCATAAAGAGAATCTCTTTTTCGTTCTCTTGTCATTTGTAGAAGGCCGAAGGGAGTAAGAGGTAAAAGGCTATATTTAGCCCTGTCTTTTTTTAGTGCATTTTTAAAGGTTTCCAAAACAAGTTCTTGGTGGGCAGGATTTTCCATATCAATGAAATCAATAACTATAAGCCCTCCGATATTACGGAGTCTTAGTTGAAAGGGAATCTCTTGAGCAGCTTCTAAGTTTATTTTTAGTACCGTATCTTCCAATTCATTGGATCCGATATATCTACCTGTGTTCACATCTATAGCCGTGAAAGCCTCGCAAGGTTCAATTACTATAAAGCCTCCCGATTTTAGCCAAATTTTTTTTGATAAAAGCCTTTTGACATCTATTTGAAATCCATGGACATAAAAGATATCTTCTTTTCCT
>JBKBJB010000122.1:0-2723 GCA_046294055.1 Caldimicrobium sp. | reverse complement strand
AATAAGAGCCACAATTTCTGGAGCAAAAAGAAAACCTAATAAAACGAAAAGAGAAATAATGATAATCCAGTTACTTAAAACAAGACTTGCCTCTTTTAAAGCTGTGGTTAAACCAATTTTTTCTTTTGAGGCAGTAAAAACCTTAGTAAAGGCAGATCCCAAAGCACCTTCTGCAAAAAGGTCTCTTAATAAATTTGGTATTCTATAGCCGACGACAAAGGCATCCATAGCTTTTCCAGCACCAAAAAAATAAGCCAATACTTGTTCTCTTACTAAACCGAGAATACGGCTTATAAAGACTGCTATAGTGACAAAAGTTGCTGCTTTTGTTACCCTTTCAATTTTAGACACAAAAATTGCCTTTTAACCAAATCTTCCCGTTATGTAGTCTTCCGTCAATTTCTTTTCCGGATTGGTAAAGATTTTCTCCGTGGGACCAACCTCAATCAATTCTCCCAAATACATAAAAGCTGTAAAATCAGAGATTCTTGCTGCCTGTTGCATATTATGAGTGACAATAACAATAGTTATTTTACTTTTAAGTTGTATAATCAGGTCTTCAATTTTTCCTGTAGAGATTGGGTCAAGAGCTGAGGTTGGTTCATCAAAAAGGAGAACTTCTGGTTCAACGGCTATAGCCCTTGCAATGCAAAGCCTTTGCTGTTGTCCTCCAGAAAGACTTAAGGCACTTTGATTTAGTTTATCCTTTACTTCTTCCCAGAGAGCTGCTTCCCTTAGAGCTTTCTCAACCCTGTCTTTCAACTCTGTTTTATTTTTTAAACCCTTTAATCTCAACCCATAAGCAACATTATCAAAGATGCTCATAGGAAAGGGCGTAGGCTTTTGAAAGACCATACCAATTTTCGAACGTAGCTCAATCAAATCAATCTCTTTTGCAAGGATGTTTCGCCCTTTAAAAATTATCTCTCCCTCATACCTATTTCCAGGATATAAGTCATGGATTCTATTTAAACATCTAAGAAGTGTTGTTTTACCACACCCTGAGGGCCCAATAAGAGCTGTTACTTTATTTTTTAAAATTTGCAAATTTATATTCTTTAAGGCTTGGATGTTTTTAACATAATAAAAGTTTAGATTTTTTATTTCAATTTCTACATTCAATCTCTAAACCTCCTTTTAATTAAGTATCTTCCAACAATAGAAAGAAATAAAATTACTAAAGTAATAAGAAAAGAGGCACCCCAGGCTTGTTTATGCCAATCTTCATAAGGTCCCATAGCATATTGAAATATAGTAACAGTTAAGGAAGCCATAGGTTGAAATAAATTATAAGAGGTGAAGGCATTGTTAAAAGAGGTAAATAGAAGAGGAGCTGCTTCACCGGTAACTCTTGCTATAGCTAAGATAACCCCTGTAAATATGCCAGCTCCTGCTCCTCTATAAACTACTTGAAAAATTACTTTATAATAAGGTGCACCTAAAGCAAAAGCTGCTTCTCTTAGAGACCAGGGTATTAAGGAGAGCATATTTTCTGTAGTTCTTATGATAACAGGGATCATTATAATAGCTAAGGCTATACCACCTGCAAGCCCGCTAAAATGCCCCATAGGTTTTACTAAAAGGGCATATATAAAAGCTCCAACGATAATTGCAGGGATGCTTACCATAATATCTGCCAAAAAACTTATTACTTTTGAAAGACGCATATTTCTTCCATACTCTGCCAAAAAGGTACCTCCTAAAATCCCAATAGGAACACCAAGCAAGGTAGCACAAAGGGTTATAAGCAGATGTCCTATTATGGCATGTTTTAACCCCCCTCCTGGGACACCAGGTGGTGAAGGATCATTTAGAAGTAGGGTAGGTGTAAGAGCTACCAAACCATGTCTAATCACATCAATTATTATAAAAAAAAGCCAAAATAGGCCCCAAAGTGCTGTTAAGGTACAAAAAATAAGACTTAAATTGTTAATTAGTTTTCTTTTTAAAATCATTTTGTCTTAGTTTTATAGATAAAATACTTTGCTATAGCAAGAATAGTAAAGCTCATAATAAAAAGCAACAGCGCTAAGTAAAACAAAGAAGCAAGATGGATATCTTTATCTGCTTCTGTAAATTCGTTTGCCAATTTTACAGTTACGGTAGCCGTAGCAGAGAAAAGAGAACTGGGGAATTGGTTAAGATTTCCTAAAACAAAGGCGACAGCCATAGTTTCACCCAAGGCACGCCCCAAGGAAAGACCTACGCCTCCAAAAATCCCTAACTTACAATAGGGCATCACTATATCCTTTATTACTTCCCATTTGGTGGCCCCCATACCATAGGCCGATTCCTTAAGAACTGGAGGTACCACTTTAAAGGCATCTCTTGCTACAGATGCAGTAAATGGAATAATCATTATACTTAAAATGAGACTGGCAGTAAACAAATCAATGCCCAACGGAGTACCTGTAAAAAGTTTTCCTATATAAGGAATAGGGCCAAAAAGTTTTTGAAAAAAAGGTTCTACATACTTTGCATTTATAGGAGCTAAGGTAAATAGCCCCCACATACCATATATAATACTCGGTATAGCAGCTAATAATTCAATAGCCATTCCTACAATTTCTCCCAATTTTTTTGGAGCAATCTCTGTGATAAAAATTGCAATTCCCAAGGCAACTGGCACAGCAATTAGTAAAGCTAAGAGTGATGTGAGGAGAGTTCCCACAAGAGGAACCGCTCCTCCAAAGACCTCCTTAACAGGATCCCAGGTAGATGAA
>JBKBJB010000121.1:0-2726 GCA_046294055.1 Caldimicrobium sp. | reverse complement strand
GCAACTTTAGTTATATTAATCTAAAAGAAAGTTTTGTCAAGTGTTATTAATTTAATTTTTTTAACATTATCTATTTTAACTTTTAAGTGAAATAATCCTTCCTCGTCAAAATTGAATGAGTAAAACTACAATTTTGTCCTTTTTAAGGAAAAAGGGCTTAAAAAAGCTCGTAAATATATTTTGAAAAACAGGCATAATTTTTGATACTAAATAATTGGGTCTTGACTTTTAAAAATTATATTTATAATAACAAAAAAAACAAAGGAGGTGGTGGTATGAAAAAGTTAGTAGCCCTTTTAGCAGGAGTGTTTATGGTAGGTTCAGCAAGTTCAGTTTTTGCAGTTGAGGCTTGTGTAAAGTGCCACAAAAGTATGGATAAGGTAGCAGAGTTGATTAAGAAAAGTGGTGCAAAAAGTGCTGATGAGTTAGTGGATTTTCTTAGAAACAAATCTGCAAAGAAAGCCCTTCACAAAGCTGTAAAAGATGAAGACATTAAAAAAGCATTTGCAGAAACTGGCAAAAAATAAAAAGGAGGTGTAGCTATGAAGAAATTAGTAGCTATTTTAGCAGGATTAACTTTTATTTTTGGTGTAGCAGGAATTGGTATTTCTGCAGAGCAGAAAGATGAAAAGAAAGATAACGCCACTGCTAACGCCACTAAACCAGCTCCTAAAAAACCAAAGAAAAAAGTAGAGGGTTGTTAAAATTGATGGTGGGGGGTTATGCCCCCCTTTCTAAGAAACTTATCTTCTAAAGTATTATCTTTTAGCGTAACTGAAAGTTTTCTATATCAGTTTATTTTTAGTCAATTTACAAATTAATAAAAGTGGAGGCATGAAAAATGAGAAGAATGGTATTTGCAGGTATTGGAATATTATTTTTTTGCCAGGTAGGGCAGGGTTTAGCAACAGAGGTATGTGTTAAATGTCACAAGAGTATGGACATTATTGCTGAAAGAATTAAAGCAAGTGGTGTAAAAAGTGCTGAGGACTTAGTAGATTTCCTTAAAAATAGGTCAAGCAAAAAGTCCTTACATGCCTCACTAAAGGATGAAGATATTAAGCAAGCTTTTTCTAAAGTAAAAGGCTCAACCAAAGCTGAAGCTACTCCTTCAAATAAAACCGATGAAAAAGCTTCTAAAGTAGCAATAAAGGCCAAAACAAAGAAAAAAAAGGCACAAAAACAACCTAAAAAAACAACTAACGCCACAAAAACCACAACTACGGAAGCAAATAAACAATTACAAAAGGCAACAGAACAAACTCAGCCAAAGGTTGAAAGAAAAGCAGAACCTCTTCCAACGAAGAAAAAGGTTGAGGGTTGTTAATTAAGTTTTTTTTGCGGGCACTATAGTTACAAAAAAATAAGTTTAAACCTGTTACATCATTAAAGTTTATTGTTGATAGAGGATAATAAATTTGCCTGCAGGTTTAAGAGTGTAGGTATTTTACTCATTTTACTCAGGGATTATTGGTAAAAAAATCAATAAGTTGTCTTTATAAAAAATCTGATAGTGTTAGAATAGATATTATAAGGAAAAATTCCAGTAAGGAGGTGTCTTATGAAGGTTTATTATGAACAGGATGCAGATCTTAGTATTATAAAGGATAAAGTCATAGCAGTTCTTGGATATGGAAGTCAGGGGCATGCGCATGCTTTAAATTTAAGAGATTCTGGGTTAAAGGTTATAGTGGGGCTCAAGAAAGGCGGACCAAGTTGGGAAAAAGCTATAAAGGATGGTTTTGAACCTGTACTTCCGAAAGAAGCTTGTGAAATGGCTGATCTTATTATGATATTAGTGCCTGACCAGACTCAACCGACACTTTATAAAGAGTGTATAGAGCCAGCCCTTAAGCCTGGGAAGATGCTTCTTTTTGCTCATGGCTTTAATATTCATTATGGTCAAATAGTTCCTCCGAAGGAGGTTGATGTTGTCCTTGTTGCTCCCAAAGGACCAGGGCATTTAGTTAGGAGAGAATTTCAAAGAGGGGCAGGCGTGCCTTGTTTAGTAGCAATTCATCAAGACTTTACTGGTCAAGCCTTGGCTAAGGCTCTTGCTTATGCAAAAGGTATTGGAGGGGCAAGAGCAGGGGTCATTGAAACCACTTTTAAAGAAGAAACAGAAACTGACCTTTTTGGAGAACAGGTCGTGCTTTGCGGAGGTGTTTCAGCTCTAATTAAAGCAGCTTTTGAAACACTTGTTGAAGCTGGTTATCAGCCGGAGGTTGCCTATTTTGAATGTTTACATGAGCTAAAACTCATCGTTGATTTGATTTATGAAAGTGGTCTTAGTTTTATGAGATATTCCATAAGTGATACTGCAGAATACGGGGATTTAACAAGAGGCCCCAGAATTATAAATGAACAAGTAAGAGCTGAGATGAAAAAGATTTTAAAAGAGATACAATCAGGAGAATTTGCCAGAGAATGGATTTTAGAAAATCAGGCAGGAAGACCGGTTTTAAACGCTCTAAGAAGAAAAGAAGCAGAACATTTCATTGAGGAAGTAGGGAAAAGATTAAGAGCAATGATGCCCTGGCTAAAGAACAAAAATTAATTGCTTTCAGGGGCAAAAGCCCCTGGGTATTACTTTCCTACCTCCCCTAAAGTTTCCTTTATAGCTTCAAGTGTTAAATCTATTTCTTTTTCACTATGGGCTAAACTTACGAACCAGGCTTCAAATTGTGAAGGAGGGAGATAAACTCCTCTTTTAAGCATCCCTTGCC
>JBKBJB010000120.1:0-2797 GCA_046294055.1 Caldimicrobium sp. | reverse complement strand
GCTAAATATGGAAGAGGTCTTATCTGTCTTGCTATTACTCAAGAAATAGCAGAAAGATTAAAGCTTGAGCTTCAACCAAGAAGAGGCATAGATCCCTATGGAACGGCTTTTACTGTTTCAATAGATGCAAGGGAAGGAATAACAACAGGGATATCTGCCTATGACCGTGCTTTTACTATAAAAAAAGTTATTGATGAGAAAAGTAAACCTGAAGATTTTATAACACCGGGGCACATTTTCCCTATTATTGCAAGAAAAGGCGGAGTTCTCGTTAGAGCTGGGCACACAGAAGCGGCAGTTGATTTAGCTAAACTTTGTGGATTTAAACCTGCGGGTGTTATTTGTGAAATTATGAAAGATGATGGCACTATGGCCAGACTACCAGATTTAGAAGCTTTCGCCCAAACTTGGGATTTAAAAATTATTACCATTCGAGACCTTATTGCTTACAGATTAACTAAAGAAACCTTAGTTAAAAGAGAGGTAGAAACATTTCTACCAACTACCTACGGCGTATTTAAGTTAATTGCTTATAGTAATCTAATAGATAAAGCAACACATATAGCCTTAGTTATGGGAGAAATTAATGAGGAGCCTATATTGGTGAGGGTACATTCGGAGTGTCTCACTGGGGATGTTTTTGGGTCTTTAAAATGTGATTGTGGGCCTCAACTTAAAAAAGCTATGGAATTAATAGGAAAAGAGGGTAGAGGAGTTTTACTCTATCTTCGTCAAGAAGGAAGAGGAATTGGACTTATAAATAAATTAAAAGCCTATGTTTTGCAAGAACAAGGTTTAGATACAGTTGAAGCAAATTTAGCTTTAGGTTTTAAACCTGACCTTAGAGATTATGGTATCGGTGCTCAAATTCTTAGAGACTTGGGAGTGAAACAGATGAGACTTATGACGAACAATCCAAGAAAAATCGTTGGTTTAGAAGGATATGGCATGAAGGTTGTTGAAAGAGTTCCTTTAGAAATACCTCCCAGAGCAGAAAATCTAAAATATTTAAAAACTAAAAAAGAAAAATTAGGTCATCTTCTTACCTGTTTAAAATGAAGGTAGCCATTATTAGTGATTCTCACGATAGAATTGATCATTTAGAATGGGCAATTGATGTAGCTCAAAAAAAGGGAGCAAAAAGGCTTTTTCATTGTGGCGATCTTATCTCACCTTTTATGGTCTTGTCTTTAGCCAAATTTAATGGCCCCGTGCATCTTATCTTAGGAAATAATATCGGAGATATACTGCTCTTATGTAGATTCCTAAAAAACTACCCTCAAATAACCCTACACGGAGAAGAAGCCTTTTTAGACATAGAAGGTGTTAATATTGCTATGGTACATTATCCAGTAATAGCGGAAAAATTGGCAAAAACTGGTGACTTCGCTTATGTGTTTTGTGGACATACACATAAGTTTAGGGTCTGGGAAATAGGAGGAACTACTATTATAAACCCAGGTGAACTTATGGGAAAAGAAGGACCTCCTACTTTTGTTATTTTAGATTTAAAAGAAAAAAGCTGGGAGAAGCTCCTTTTAAAAAAATAACATTATAGAGGGTATAAAATGAAAATGACAAAATTTTTTCTTCCAACCTTAAGGGAAGACCCCTCTTATGCAGAAACGGTAAGTCATAAGTTATTGTTAAGAGGAGGATACATAAGAAAAGTTGCCTCAGGAATATATAATTTTTTACCTCTTGGTTTTAGGGTATTAAAAAAGATTGAAAGTATTGTGAGAGATGAGATGGATAAGGCTGGGGCTTTAGAAATACTTATGCCCCTTGTTCAGCCTGCAGAACTTTGGAAAGAAACAGGTAGATGGGAAGCCTATGGAAAAGAACTACTTCGTTTTAAAGATCGAAAGGAGCATGATTATTGTCTTGGCCCTACTCACGAAGAAATTATTACAGATCTTGTAAGAAGGGAAATCAAATCTTATAGAGATTTGCCCTTAATTTTATATCAAATTGCTCCTAAATTTAGAGATGAAATTAGACCACGTTTTGGTCTTCTTCGTGCCAGAGAGTTTATAATGAAAGATGCCTATTCTTTTGATGCAAATGAAAAGGGACTGGAAAAGAGTTATCAGCTTATGTATGAAACCTATTGTAGGATCTTTGAAAAATGCGGATTAAGATTTAGAGCAGTTGCGGCCCATACAGGGGCTATTGGTGGAGAAGCCTCCCATGAATTTATGGTTCTTGCAGAAACAGGAGAAGATACTATTGCCATTTGTGAAAAATGTGGTTATGCCTCAAATCTTGAACTTACACCAGCTATTAGTAATGAGAGCTATCCAGAGGAATCAGTCAAACCTCTTGAAAAGGTTTATACGCCTGGAGTTAAAACAGCTCAAGATGTAGCCAATTATTTAGGATTACCATTAAAAAAGATCACTAAAACTCTTATTTACATCGTTGAAGAAAAAGAGCCAATAGCTATTGTTATAAGAGGAGATCATGAGCTTAATGAAGTTAAGCTTGAAAAATTCTTACAAGGAAAACCCTTCCGTATGGCAAGTGAAGAAGAAATTTTAAAGTTAATTGGAGCCCATCCAGGCTTTCTTGGCCCAAAGGGGCTCTCTATGAAAATTTTAGTAGATAAAGCCCTATTAAATTTCCCCAACTTTGTAATTGGTGCTAATGAAGACAACTATCACTTTCTGAATGCTAATTTAGGAGAAACTTTCAATGCAGATGCTATAATAGATTTAAGACAAGCAACTCCGGGAGATCTTTGCCCTAATTGCAGAGCACCCCTTATCTTTTTAAAAGGGATAGAAGTAGGTCACAT
>JBKBJB010000011.1:0-11456 GCA_046294055.1 Caldimicrobium sp. | reverse complement strand
AAGGGGAGTGGAAGTTTTTTATTCAGAACAAGATAAAGATTTTACCCAATTTCTTTTTGAAAAGGCTAAGTATTTAAAACTTTTAATTACTGGAGGAAGCGATTTTCACGGTCTTAATAAACCAGATATTAAATTAGGAAAAGGCTTTGGAAATTTATCTATACCTTATACATATTTTGAAGAGTTATATAAAGCTCTTACGGGATAATATCTGAAAACTTAAGCTTGCAGTCAAGTGAAAAGTTCGTATTAGAATTGCTAAAAAGTAATTTTAGTTTAAAATATACTAAGTAAATATTATTAATATTATTAGTTTTAAGTTTGAGGGGTTATAATGGGGAGGGAGAAGCTAATAGAAAGGATTTTGGAATTGAAAGAAAAAAGGAAGGCTATAATACTTGCTCATAATTATCAGCCACCTGAGATACAGGATATTGCTGATTTGCGTGGTGATTCTTTAGAGTTAAGTCTTAGAGCAAGCAAAACTGATGCGGAGATTATTGTGTTTTGTGGAGTTTTTTTTATGGCAGAAACTGCAAAGATCGTATCTCCAAAGAAAAAGGTATTAATTCCTGTAGCTGGGGCAAGTTGTGAGATGGCGGATATGATTACACAAGAGAAAGTAAAAGAGTTAAAAGATCGTTATCCCGGGGTTCCTGTGGTTACTTATGTTAATTCCACTGCGGAAGTAAAAGCCCTAAGTGATCTATGCTGTACTTCAGCCAATGCTGTAAAAGTTGTGGGTACTCTACCAGATGAAACTATCCTTATGTTACCAGATATGAATCTTGCTCGTTATGTGCAGAGATTTTATCCCCAAAAAAAGATCCTTTATTTTGAAGGTTTTTGTCCTTTTCATCATATATTGACTCCTGAGGAAGTTTTAGCAGCAAAAAAAAGGCATCCCAAAGCAATATTTATTGCACACCCTGAATGTGCACCCGAGGTTATAGAGCTTGCTGATTATGTAGCCTCTACTTCAGGTATGTTAAGATTAGCAAAAGAATTGCCTTATGAAGAGTTTATTATTGGTACTGAAATAGGCTTGCTTTATCCCTTATCTAAAGAAAATCCTCATAAAAAGTTTTATCATCCAGCTCCTGAAAAAATGCTTTGTCCTTCTATGAAAATGATACATTTAGAGGATGTATTAAATGCGTTAGAAAAAGATGAATTTGAGGTGATTTTAGATGAAGAGGTCAGTAAAAATGCTTATCGCGCTGTGATGCGTATGCTTGAAATTGTTTAGTAAGGTATTCAAGCATTATAATTGAACAGACCCATAAATTGGGAAGATTTATTCAACGAAATTGGCTTCATTCATTTATTTAAAATTTGTGTTATAATATATAAGAGTGATGTTCTATGTTTAAAATCGGAGAAGTTGTGATTTATCCAGGCTATGGTCTTTGCAAAATAATTTCCATAGATGAAAAGTTTATTGAAGGAAAATCTATTCAGGCCTATGTTTTAAAGCTTTTGGACGGAGAGGCAGAAATTTATGTGCCCATAGATAGTGTTAAGAAAAGCGGTCTTAGGGCTATTGTTGCTAAGGAAGATTTGAAAGAAATATACAAAATTTTATCTCAAAGAGAAGTAAAAATCACGAATGGAAATTGGAATAAAAGATATAAGGAGTATACAGAGAAATTAAAAAGAGGAGATGCCTTTATACTGGCTTCCTTAGTGAAAGAGCTCTATGAGCTTTCAAAGAGAAAAACACTCTCCTTTGGAGAAAGAAAAGTTTTTGAAAGGGCAAAGGAGTTATTAGTGCTTGAACTTTCCTTTTGTGAAAATTGTAGCCCCGAAGAGATAGAAAATAAACTGCAAGAAATTTTAAACTCTCAAGAGGAGATATTTTGAAAAAACATATATTTCAAGGACTACTTTTACTTTTTAGCTTCTTTGTAGGGTCAAGTGTTTTTTATTATTTTTATTATGTGTCAAAGGGGTGGGCTTGGGTAGTTTTAGGAGGATTACTTGGTTTGGCTTTGGGTTTAGTAATTATATATTTAGAAGAAATGATTAGAAAGCTTTCTGTTTTAAAAATTATAGGTGGCTCAATCGGGCTTATTCTTGGATTAATGTTAGCAAAACTCATTTCATCTTTTTTTGAGGTTTTTACCAGTGGTGTCTGGGAAGTTTTTTTATATCTAATGAGTGCTTTAGGTTTAGGCTATTTAGGTATAATGTTAGGTGGAAAGAAAATAGAGGAAATTAAATTAAGTGAATATTTAGATAAATTTAGCGAAAAGATAATTAGCAAGTTTTCTTCATCAGTAAAGAGTATTTCTAAAAAAACTGCAAAAAGAGGGACGCCCAAAATAATAGATACAAGCGCTATTATTGATGGCAGGTTAGTAGAAATAGTCAAAACGGGTTGGTTAGAAGGTCCTTTTTTAATTCCTCGAATCGTATTAGAAGAGGTGCATTTGTTATCGGATAGCACGGATCCTCAAAAAAGGGCCAAAGGCAAAAGGGCTTTAGAACTTCTAAACGAACTTAAAGAAATTTGTAAAGGTGAATTAAAGATTGTGGAAGATGATTATATAAATTTATCTACCGATGAAAAGTTGATTAAAATAGCCCATGTATATGGAGGAAAACTTATTACTACAGATTATAACCTTAATAAAGTTAGCAAACTTTATGGAGTAGATGTTTTAAATGTAAATGAATTATTTTTAGCTCTTCGTCCAACCATAAGGCCAGGTGATATGTTAAGCTTACAAATTGTTAAAGAAGGAAAAGAAAAGGAACAAGGGGTAGGATATTTAGAAGATGGAACGATGGTAGTTGTAGAAAATGGAAAAGCCCTTATAGGGAAAGAAGTAGAAGTTGTTGTTAGTCATCTTATCCATTCTCCTTCTGGGAGAATAATTTTTACACAATTAAAAAATCCTAAAGTTTTATATTCTTCCTAATGCCTTCTAAAATTAAACCTCTTCCTGAGGAGATAAGAAATAAAATAGCAGCTGGAGAGGTTATAGAAAGACCTGCTTCTGTCATAAAAGAGCTTTTGGAAAACGCGTTTGATGCTTGTGCTTCTGAGATTAAGATTGAATTCACAAAAGGAGGCTTGGAGAAAATTTTAGTATATGACAATGGCGAGGGTATGAGTCCTCAAGATTTAAGGCTCTGTTATAAACCCTTTACCACAAGTAAAATTCATACTATTCAAGACCTATATAATCTACAAACTTATGGATTTAGAGGAGAGGCATTAGCAAGTATTGCCCAGGTATCCCGTTTAAAAATTATAAGTAAAGACACACAGGAGGCCTTCTCTTTTGAGGTGTTAGTTGAATTCGGAAAAGAAAAAAGCTTTAAACCAGCAAACCTGAAAGAAGGAACCTTAGTAGAAGTAAGGGACCTTTTTGAAAATTTACCCGCAAGAAAAGCCTTTTTAAAAAGTATAAAAGCAGAAAAGGCCAAAAATCTTGAATTGATAAAGGCTTTAATGCTTACTCATCCCGAAATTAAATTTTCCGTAAAAATTGATGGTGAATTACTAATCAATTGGAGAGGCGGCTCTGAAAAAGAATTTTTTTCTTATTTATATGAAATTCCTCAAGAGAAACTTATAGAAAGCACTTTTAAAGAAGGTTTCTGCCAGATAGATTTATTATTAACGGATAAGAATTTACTTTTTTCACATGGGAGATTTCTCCATTTTTTGGTAAACAATAGGCTGGTAAAAGATGATAGATTGACAAGGATCACCTATCACCTTTTGAAAAAATTTTATGGAAACCTTGGCATTCCTGCAGGTTTGATTAAAATTACAATGCCCTCATCTCTTATTGATTTCAATGTGCATCCAGCAAAATGGGAGGTACGCTTTAAAAAAGAAAAAGAAGTATATAGTTTGTTAGAAACAGCACTAACTAAACATCAAGGCTTAAAAAAGATAACCTTTACCTTTGACACTAAGCAATCTAAAGAGGGCGCAAGAGATTTTGTAGTTAAAGAGGATATTCCACTAACCTATTCTTATAAAAATCTTTATTCTCCCTCTAAAGAGAACCTTTTGCCAGTTGAAAAACCTTCTTTTAAGGTATTAGGTACTTTTTTAGATACTTATATTTTGGTGGAAAGAGGAGAGGATCTTTATATCGTTGATCAACATGCTTTGGCAGAAAGAATACACTTTGAAGACATGTTATCTAAGGAGTTTTGTTTAGTTCCTCAAAGGCTACTTTTGCCATTTCTTATTAAACTTACCTCAGAGATGCAGGATTCTCTTGAGGAAAAACTTGCAATATTAGAAAAGCTTGGCTTTGAAATGGAAGTTATAGGAAATGATGAGCTTTTAGTTAAGGGATGCCCTGCTGAATTAATTGATGAGGCAAAGCCTGTAATAGAAAAGCTTTTAGAATTTCCTAAGGTAGATTTTGAGGAAATACAAAAAGAGCTTCTTAGAGAGATAGCATGTAAGATGGCAAGAAAAAAAGGAGATTTTTTAACTTCTGAAGAAAAAAATTTTTTAATAAATCAACTTTTTCAAAGGTCCTTAGAAACCTGTCCTCATGAAAGACCAATTTTTATTAAGATATCTCTTTATGAGATTGAAAAGAAACTTAAAAGAAGATTATGAAACAAAAAGTTGTTGTTCTTTGTGGACCAACTGGTGTTGGAAAAACCGAAGTTTCTATAGAATTAGCTAAAGAATTTAAAGGTGAAATTGTTAATTTTGATTCCCAACAATTTTATAAAGAACTTATCATAGGTACTGCCAAACCACTTCCTGAAGACAGGAAAGGTGTGCCTCATCATCTATTTGAGGAAATTAGTATTCTTGAAGAGATGAATGCACATAGGTTTATAAAATTAGCTGATGAAAAAGTAGCTGGAATTTGGCAAAGAAGTAACCTTCCCATCTTAGTTGGGGGCACGGGACTGTATCTTAGGGTTTTTGAGTATGGACTTTTTGAAGTGAAGATTAAACAAGGTCTAAGGGAAGAGCTAAAGAAAAGGGCTGAGAAGGATTTAGAAGGACTTTATGAAGAATTAAAAAAAAAGGACCCCCTTTATGCTAAAAAAATTCATCCACATGATAAGGTGCGGATTCTTAGAGCCCTTGAAGTTATCTATTCCACAGGAGAGCCTTTTTCTAAACTTCAGGGGAAAACCCCATTTTTTGGGAAAAAAAGATATTCCCTTTTAAAAATTGGGCTCTATCTTCCTAAGGAAGAACTTTATACTAAAATTGAGAAAAGAGTTATAAAAATGGTGGAGAGAGGCTGGTTGAAGGAAGTAGAGGATTTAAAAAAAAGATTTGGCAGTGAAATTTTTGCCAAAATTAAAGCTATAGGGTATAGAGAACTTTTGGAAGTTCTTGAAGGAAAAATAAATTTAGAAGATGCTATTAAAAAGATACAAAAGAAAAGCAAAGAGTATGCTAAAAGACAGCTTACTTGGTTTAAAAAAGAAAAAGATATACAGTGGTTTCAGCCCAAAGAACTTGAGAAAATTAAGTTATTGGTAAGAGAGTTTTTGGTTGAAGGTTAGAACTATGGAAAGTATGACAGGCTTTGGCAGAGGCTTTGTTCAACTTGAAAATTATCAAATTTATTGTCTTGCAAAATCTGTAAATCATCGTTTTTTAGAAATAAATCTCAAACTTCCTAAGAGGTATTCTTTATTAGAAGAACGGATAAGAAAGAGAGTAGGTGAACTTTTTAGTCGAGGGAAAATTGAAATTTTTTTTAAGATTTATGGTTTTTCCCCTCAAAAAAGGGAAATTTACTTTGATTTAGAATTGGCAAAGGGGCTAAAAGAAAGTCTACTAAAAATGAAAGAGAGCCTTGAGTTGGCAGGGGATATTAGTCTTGCTGAGATAATTCAATTTAAAGAGATTATTTTAATAGAGGAAAGGGAAGAGGATTTGGAAATACTTTGGGAAGAGATAAAACCAGCTTTAGAGATGGCTCTTTTAGATTTAAAAGAATCAAGATTAAAAGAAGGATATTTTCTTAAAGAGAAAATACATGAATATTTGCAAGCTATTGAAAAAAGATGGGAAGAAATTTTAATTTTAAAAGAGAAGATAAGAGAATTAAATCTAAAAAAGATGAGAGAACGCATAGAAACTTACCTAAAGGAATTTCACACTTCACTAGATGAAGGAAGACTTTATCAAGAGATAGCTTTTATGTTAGATAAGATGGATTTTAGTGAAGAATTAGATAGAATGAGAATTCACATCGCTTCAGCCAAGGCTCTCATTGAAACCCCCTCTTCTGGAAAAAAGTTAGATTTTCTATGTCAAGAACTTATGAGAGAAATTAATACCCTTTCTAATAAAGCCCAATCAGCTGAGATTTCTTTAAAAGCCGTGGAAATTAAAGATTTTATTGAGAAAATAAGAGAACAAGTCCAAAATATTGTTTAAATGGTAAGAACTATGTGGAAAAAGCTTATATATTATGGAGAACTTGTAAAATTTGAACATACCATTTTTGCTCTTCCCTTTGCTTTGTCAAGCGTAGTTATTTTAATGAAGAGTGTTCCCACATTAGGGCAAATATTTTGGATTTTACTGGCTTTAATTTCAGCAAGAACTGCAGGAATGTGTTTTAACAGGTGGTTAGATAAGGCTTTTGATGAAAAGAATCCTCGCACTTCTTCTTGGCCCCATGTGTCAGGTTTAGTCAAAGATTGGGAAATAAAAGGATTGATTTTATTTTCTTTGACGGTCTTCGTGGTCTCTTGTTATTTTCTTAATAAATTAGCGTTGTTTTTGAGCCCTGTAGTCATTTTGTTTCTCTTTTTTTATCCTCTGGCTAAGAGATTTACTTTTTATCCTCATTTAGTTTTAGGGCTGATCTATTTTCTTATACCTATTGGTGTGAGCATTGCCTTAAATGCCAACTTTTCCAAGGAGGCTTTTTTCTTGGGTATAGCTATGGCTTTTTGGGTAGCTGGTTTTGATATTCTATATAGCTTGCAGGACTATGAGTTTGATAAAAAAATGGGTTTAAAATCTATTCCTGTGCGCTTTGGTATAAAAAGAGCTCTTCAAATTGCAAGAACTTTTCATTTTCTAACTTTCCTTTCCCTTTTTATTCTTGGCATTATTTACCCCTATGCTGGATGGTTCTATTTTTTGGGCTTGTTTGTGTTAACCCTTTTTTTAATTTATGAGCATCGCTTAATTTCAGAAAAGGACCTCTCCAAAATTAATAAGGCTTTTTTTACGGTTAATGGTTATATTAGTATTATTTACTTTTTGGTAGTTTTATTAGATAGGTTCGCCTTTTAATGGATAAAAAGGGGCTAAAAATTTTTGCTTTTATAAATCAAAAAGGGGGTGTTGGGAAAACTACTCTTGCTGTCAATTTGGCACGGGCTCTCTCTTTGAAAGGGTATAAGGTGCTTTTAGTTGATTTTGATCCCCAAGCTAATGCAGGAAGTGGGTTAGATGTAAGGGTTAATAAAGAAGAGAGTGTCTATCATGCTATCGTAGAAGAAAGCTGTGAACCCTTTATTAAGGAGCCTTATCCTAATTTGTTTTTGTTGCCCTCATCTATTGATTTGGTAGGATTAGAGTTAGAATTAGCAAATTTAGAGAAAAGAGAATATATTTTAAGAAATCTTCTCTATAGTTCTACTTTTAAGGGAAGTCCTCTTCTTTCTTTCTTTGATTTTATTTTCATAGATTCACCTCCATCTTTAAGTTTAATCACAGTAAATATTCTAACTTCTGCACAAGGTGTTATTATTCCACTACAATGCGAATATTACGCTTTGGAAGGACTTTCTTTATTGGTAAGGACAATAAGAAAGGTCAAAGATATCTTTAACCCTGAGCTTAGGCTTTTTGGTATGGTCTTAATGATGTATGACCCAAGAAATAAGCTTACTTATGAAATAGCAGAAGAGGTAAAGAAACATTTTAAATGGATCCTTTTTCAAAATGTTATTCCAAGAAGTATAAGGGTAAGTGAAGCACAAAGTTTTGGGAAATCTATACTTGATTATGAGCCAAACCATAAAGTTAGTGAAGCCTTTAGAGCTTTAGCTGAGGAATTTTTAGAAAGATTAAAAAATGGAGAAGAAAAGTTTACGAGCCGGTAAATGGGCTTAAAAGTGGTTTCAGCTTTTATTCAAAAACAAGGGAAGGTGCTCATAGTTAGAAGGGCCTTGCATAAAAAAAGGGGCGGTCTTTGGGAGTTTCCTGGAGGAAAAGTAGAAGAAGGAGAAACACCTGAAGAGGCAATCGTTAGAGAATTACAAGAAGAATTAAACCTTATAGCGAAGCCTAAAAAAATTGTAGCTAAAGTAAATTATTCCTATGATGACGAGGACATAGAATTGAGCTTAATTGAAGTTGAATGGGAAGGTGAGCCAGAACTTAGAGAAGATGCTGAGTTAAGTTGGGTAAAACTTGAAGATTTAGATAAAATTAATCTATGTGAGGCAGATAGATTATTTCTTCACAAACTTAAATTCACAAACTTAAAATATAAATAAGAAGAAGAGTAATAAAGCTGTAAAGTTCATAAGTTAACTTTTTTGAGAAATTCATATATAAGAGCCAATTGTATTCTTCGTCAAACTCAATAAAAGCGCCTATATCGGGCATAAGAGAAACAAAAATTACTCAGAGATAAGATATCTCCTTTCAAGGTTTCCAAAAGTTGTAAATGGAGCAAAATAGGCTAATTTAACTGTAACTCCAGAGGGTCCATTTCTTTGTTTGCCAATGATAATCTCAGCCACTCCTTTTTCTGGACTTTCCTTATTGTAGACTTCATCTCTATAAATAAAAAGTATAACATCCGCATCCTGTTCCAAGGCACCCGATTCTCTTAAATCTGCGAGTTGAGGCCTTTTATCTAAACGTTCCTCCACTTTTCTATTTAATTGGGAAAGAGCAAGAACAGGCACATTTAGCTCTTTAGCTAATGCTTTTAGCCCAGCAGAGATTTCTGAAATTTCTTGTTCTCTTCTTTCTTTTTTTTCAAGGCTCTTCATAAGTTGCAGATAATCAACTACTATTAATCCCAAAGGCACATCTTTCATTATCTTTCTTGCCTTGGCTTTGATTTCTAAAATATTAATTCCGGAGGTGTCATCAATATAAATGGGAAGTTCAGAAAGAATGCTTGCTGCAGAGATAACCCTTTGCCAGTCAGGTGGCTCTAAAGTGCCTGTTCTAAATTTTTGAAAGTTTACTTTGCCCTCAGCGCAAAGTATACGGGATACCAGTTGTTCTTTACTCATCTCTAATGAAAAAATAGCCACCCCAAATTTGGTTTGCTTTGAAGCTTGTCTGGCAATATCTAAGGCTAAGGCAGTCTTCCCCATACCAGGTCGAGCAGCAAGAATAATTAAATCTCCTCTTTGAAGCCCTGCTGTAAGCCTATCCAATTCATAAAAACCTGTGGGAATCCCTGTGATTAAATCTCCCTTTTGGTATAATTGTTCTAAATGCTTTATTGTGTCTTTTACCACTTCTTTAAGAGAGGCAAAACTTTCTTTTCTACCATAGTAAGATAATTCGAAAAGAGCACTTTCTGCGTAGTTTAAAAGCTCTGTAGAATCCTCTTGTGAATGATAACACCTATAAATTAGTTCCTGACAGATGTGGATAATTTCTCTAAGAATACTTTTTTCTTTTATTATTTTGGCATAATGTAATAAATGAGCTGAAGTAGGAAGAAGTGAGACTAATTCAGTTAGATAAGAAGCACCTCCAGCTTGTTCCAATTTCCCCATTTTTTCTAATTCATTATAAGTGGTAACAAGGTCAATTGGTTCATCTTTTTCAAAAAGATTTAAAAAGGCTTGATATATATACCTGTGCGAGGGATTATAGAAGTCTTCAGGCTTTAAAAAATCTAAAACTTTGACTATAGAATGGGGATCTATAAAAAGACTTGCTAAGCAATATTTTTCTGCTTGGATATCCTGAGGAGGTAGAAATTCTAAGGGAAGCCCTTGAATTAAATCTTTACTAACCTCAGTTTTAGAAATTTTCTTTCTTGGCATTTATCTTTCTTCAATAATATCTATCTCAATAGGTACCACTAAATCCGGCGCAACTTTAATATCAACCTTGTAAGTACCAACTATTCTTATAGGTTCCTCTAAAAGAACCTGTTTTTTATCTATTGTTATGCCTTTCTCGCTTAAAGCTTTAACTATGTCTACTGCGCTGACAGAACCATAAAGCTTTCCAGCTTCTACTACTTTCTTATAAAGAGTAATAGAAACACCTTGAAGTTTCTCTGCTAAACTTTGAGCCTTTTTTCTTTCTCTTTCTGCTTTAGCCAAGGCAATTTTTCTTTCTCTTTCTAAGGCTTCTAAGGATTTTTGGTTTGCAAGGATAGCCAATCCCTTTGGTAAAAGATAATTTCTTGCAAAGCCATCTTTCACATTAACTACATCTCCCGCCTTCCCAAGCGCTGGAATATCTCTTTTTAAAATAACCTTCATTTTTGCTACCCCCCTATTCAATTTCCACATCTGCTACAAATGGAAGTAATGCCATTATACGAGCTCTTTTAATAGCAGTAGTTAATTTTCTTTGATGATAGGCACAATTTCCAGTTTGCCTTCGATGGAGAATCATACCTTTTTCATTAATAAAAGCCTTTAAAAGATCTGGATTTTTATAGTCAATAACTAAGCTTGGGTCTGTACAGAATCTGCAAACTTTCTTTCTTGGGAAAAATCTTTTTTTAACAGTGATATTATTTTCCATCTTCCGCCTCCTCTACAAGTATTAATTTTCCTTTTCAGGGGTATATCTATCTTCTAATTTTACGATAATGAACCTTAAAATTCTTTCATCAATTCTAAAGAAATTTTCTAATTCTATGGGAAGGTCTGCTTTTCCGTAGAATTCTGCCAAGATGTAATAGCCCTGTTTCTTTTTTTGAATAGGATAAGCCAATTTTCTCATGCCCCATTCCTCTAATTTTAAAATTCCTCCATTTTTACTTTGAATGATTTGATTTAATTTCTCCAAAATCTGTGATTTTTCTTCAAGCCTTTCAGGATGTAATATAAAAAGAGTTTCCCATTTGCGTATACGATCTACCTTTGGTATTTCTAACATTTTTCACCCCTCCCTTTGGTCTAATTTTTGTGGCCCCTTCCAATTTGAAGGAGCAAGGAGAATCAATGGGCGGTGGAGGATTCGAACCTCCGACATCCACCGTGTGAGGATGGCGCTCTACCCCTGAGCTAACCGCCCAAATTACTCCTTTACTTTTAACTTTAACCTATTTTAGATTTTTTTCAAGTATAGATAAAACCGACAATTCAAAGAGCTTAAAATTCTTTATAGTACATTAAATTTTTTAGACTCTCTGGAGTTGCGATGAAAATACTTTTCATTTTTACAGCTACCTATTTTCAAACTATTTATCCTAAAGCCTCTTTTAAACTTTTTATTAAGTTTAAAACTTTAGGAACTAATTCTTCAGGTAAGCTACCAAGACCGC
>JBKBJB010000119.1:0-2892 GCA_046294055.1 Caldimicrobium sp. | reverse complement strand
GGTGTACGTACAAGAACAGGTGAGGAATATGGGGCAAAGGCTGTAGTCGTTGCTACTGGAACTTTTTTAAAAGGTTTAATTCATATTGGTTTAGAATCATTTCCTGCTGGAAGATTAGGAGATCCTCCTTCTAATAGACTTTCTGAAAATTTAAAAGCTTTAGGATTTGCAATGGGTCGTTTTAAAACAGGAACTTGTCCTAGGTTAGATGGAAGAACAATAGATTACTCTAAATGTGAAATTCAGTGGGGAGATTATCCTCCGCCTCTTTTTTCTTTTAAAAATAAAGGAAAAAGGCCACCTCTTCCTCAAATTCCTTGTTTTATTACCTATACCACTCCAAAAACTCATGATATCATAAGAAAATCATTGGATCGGTCTCCTCTTTATATAGGAAAAATAAAGGCACGAGGGGTTAGATATTGTCCCTCTATAGAAGATAAAGTAGTTAGATTTGCGGATAAAGAAAGACATCAAGTTTTTTTAGAGCCAGAAGGATTAGATACTATTGAAGTTTATCCAAATGGAATTAGTAATAGTCTTCCATTAGATGTGCAAATTGAAATGGTGAGATCTATTCCTGGCTTAGAGAATGCAGTTATTTTAAGGCCTGGATATGGCATAGAATATGATTTTGTCTTCCCTGATCAATTAAAACCTACGTTAGAAACTAAGCTTATAGAAGGATTATTTTTGGCTGGACAAATAAATGGGACAACAGGTTATGAAGAAGCAGCAGCACAGGGGCTAATAGCAGGTATAAATGCTGCTTTAAAAGCTAAAGAAGAAGAACCTTTTATTTTAGATAGATCGCAAGCTTACATTGGTGTTCTTATTGATGATCTGATTACAAAAGGAACTGACGAACCTTATAGGATGTTTACTTCAAGAGCTGAATATAGGTTACTATTAAGAGAAGATAATGCAGACCTTAGATTAACAGAACTCGGGCGCAAGATCGGTTTAGTAGATGATGAACGGTGGGAAATTTATTTGGAAAGGAAAAAGAGTATAGAAAATTTAATTAGTTTTTTAAAGGAAGAAAAGATTACTCCCAGTAGAGTAAATCCATATTTAGAAAAAATCGGGTCAACACCTCTTAAAGAACCAGTAAGACTAATTGAATTACTTAAAAGACCTGAGGTGGAATTAAAAGAGCTAATGAATTTAATTGAAGAGATTAAAAAATATTCAGAAGATATTTTAGAAGAGGTAGAAATTGAAACAAAATATAGTGGGTATATTGAAAAGCAAATTAAAGAGGTTGAAAAGTTTAAAAAATGGGAAAGTTATACTATTCCAGAAAATTTAAATTATTATGAAATTCCAGGGCTTTCTACTGAGATTAGAGAAAAGTTAACAAAATTTAGACCTATTTCTTTAGGACAAGCTATGAGAATTTCGGGAGTAACTCCTTCAGCTATTACATCCATTTATGTCTATCTCAAAAAAAAAGGATATAAAATAGAAAAAACTCTTGATAGAGTTACCTATAAATGAGCATTGAAAAAACTTTAAGCTATCAATTTTTAAGAAAAACTAATCTTTCTTTAGCAAATTTAGGGGTAAGAGAAATTCGACTTGAACCAGCACCTTCTTTTAAAGAATATCCTTTGGCTGAAAAGATTCCTCTTAAAATTGAACAGTTTCCGGAAACAGAAAATTTGTTTAATATTCTTACAAAACGCAGAAGTAAACGGAATTATAATAAAAAACCTATCACCTTTAATGAGTTATCTCTTTTATGCTATGCTATTCAAGGCATTACAGGCAGGGTAGGCTGGTATTTATTGAGAACTGCACCTTCTGCTGGGGCATTGTATCCCATTGAAACTTATATAGTTGTAAATACTGTAGAGTTTTTACCAGCAGGTCTTTATCATTTAGAAGTAAAGACATTCACATTGGAAAAATTAAAAGATGGTTATTTTGGAAAAATTTTGCGGGACTTAGCCTTAGGACAAACCTTTTTTGAAACTGCAAGTTGTGTTTTTATATGGAGTGCCTTTTTAAGAAGAACACTTTCTAAATATGGAGAAAGAGGGTTAAGGTATATTTTTATGGATGTAGCTCATATTTGTCAAAATTTACTTCTTGCTGCAGAAGCTTTAAAGTTAAAAGCTTGCCCTGTTGGTGCATTTTTAGATGAAAATTTTAATGAATTTTTAGAATTAGATGGAAAAGAAGAAACTGTTATTTATATGGCCACAATAGGAAAATAAGTTAAGAATTTTTTAAAAGAAAATATAAACCTAATACTATCAAGAAAGTGCCAAGAAGTTTCTCAAGAGATATAGGTTCATTTAAAAATAAAATTGCAAGCACCGAAGCAATTAAAGGATAGGTAGCGGTAAGAGGAGCAATTTGTGAGGCTGGGTGTATCTTAAGTAGAGAAAAATAAAAATACATTCCTAAAAAACCTGCCAGGATTCCACTTATTCCAATAATGAAAAAAGCTTTTAAAGAGACTTCTTTTAATTGTTGATAAGTTCCTGTAAATAGAAGGAAAAAGCTAATGCTGAGTAGAGCTGTAAAAGTTCTTATAAAAAGTGCAATTAAAGGATCTATTTTTTTGAGTCCTAATTTTTCTAATATAGGACTCACACCCCAACAAAGGATTGTAAGCATCCATAAAGTAAGAGTATATTTTTTCATTAAAAAAATTATACCAAATCTTTATTTTTTATAAACCTTAGATTATACTTTGAAGATAGTTAAAAATTTATTTTTATATAGGAAGTGATCAGATGAGCTGGAAAAAATTAGAGTTTGAAGATTTAAAATATGAAGAGCCTTATAAAGAAGGAACAACAGAGATAACACCCGAAGAGCTTTTCCCTCATCAAGATAGGGTTGAAAAAGCTTTTAACTTAGCACTAAAGGTTGATGATG
>JBKBJB010000118.1:0-2896 GCA_046294055.1 Caldimicrobium sp. | reverse complement strand
TACATATGGCAACCAAACCAACATAAAAAGGTAGCTTTTAACCGTGGTGTTAAAGAGGCAAGAGGAAAATATTTCGTGCCTATAGATAGCGATGATGAACTTTTACCAGAAACTCTTGAGAATTTCCTTTATATGTGGAATACTATTCCGCCGGAAAAGCAAGACCAATATGCTTGGGTTATGGGATTATACTTAGATGATGATGGGAAAGTGGTTGGTGACCCTTTTCCTAAAGAGCCTTTGGATACTTCTTTTATTGATTATGTTTTTCATTATAAAATAAGAGGTGATAAATTTGCTTGTTTTAAAACCGAAGTTCTGAAAAAGTTCCCTTTTCCGGAGGATATACCCAACCTTGTGCCAGAAAGTGTTGTATGGTTTAGGATGGGTAAAAGCTATATAGGAAGGTGTTTTAATATACCACTTGGAATAAACCATCAGGATGTAGAATCTATTTGTAGACCAAAGGATAAAGCCTTGGCAAAACTTCAGAATGCTGAAGGAAGGCTTCTGCTATATTCAGAAACTCTGGATTTAATTAACTTGAAAAGATTTCTAAATGCTCCTCTTTTATGTATTTTTTATGCAATTGCTTATAATGTGTGGAAACTTTATGTAATACCTGAAAGAAGAAGGTTTAAGCCGAAAAGTCTTTTTGGTCGGTTTTTAGCAAATATTACTAAACCACTTGGCTATTTAGTTTTTATAATGGATAAAAAGGGCTTTGTAAATAAACTTAGGAAGTATTTGAAAATAAAGTTATGGTAGAATTACCAAGGAGGATTGATTATGCCAAACTGTCCTGTATGTGGAAACAGCGAAGATAAGCACAGGGAGGTTCACATCTCAAGCTTTAATAACCAGGAATACAAACTGTATGAATGCTCTAAGTGTGGATTGCATTGGTGGGAACCTTTAAAGATTATTCCAGAATTTTACGAAGGGGAAGGAAGTGAGTTATATGAAATATTTCATATTGGAGCAAGAGCTGAATTGCCTCCCCACACTCCTCCTTTTTTTAGGTATTTTCCTAAAAAATCTGGTATGCTTCTTGATATTGGTTGTGGGGATGGAGTGTTCTTAAAATTTGCAAGAGATTTGGGGTTTGAAGTGTGGGGTATTGATTTTGATTGCAAAAGTATAAGACTTTGTCAAGAGAAGCAGAATCTGAAAAATACCTACTGTGCCTCACCCGAAGAATTTGCAGAGTTTTGTCAGAGAGAAGGATTAAAATTTGATGTGATTATCTTTTTTGAGGTTTTGGAACATCAGGACAAGCCGGTTGCTTTTATGGAAGCTATAAAAAGTATGCTAAAGGAAGAGGGATTTATAGCTGGAAGTGTTCCTAACAGAGAAAGTTGGATAACAAAGAAGGGTTGGGGACGGGATAAAATAACCGATTTCCCACCTCATCACTTTTTAAGATTTTCAAAAGTCTCTCTCAAAAACTTTCTTAGTATGGAAGGTTTTAAAGACATATTCATTATGGACAATACCGATATTAAAGCTTTAACTCCTTACTTTCAAGTCTTGTTAATTGGCAACAGAGCTAACAAATTTTTGGCGAAAAATCTCCTAACATCAAAGGATAGCTCAACCAACACGTCAAAGGAAATCTCTCTTATTAAAAAAGGCATCTATAAAGGTTTAAGACTAATAAGATTTCTCGCCCTTTTACCTATAACTATCCCTGCAAAGTTTTTGATTGAAGGCCCACATCTTTATTTTCATGCAAAGCTTGATAGGAAGTAAAAATGTTAAACAAGCTTCTTAACAAAGAAGAAAGTATATGCGTTGTGGGGTTGGGTTATGTGGGGTTGCCTCTTGCGGTGGCTCTGGCCAAGCACTTTTTGGTAATAGGTTTTGACAAAAATCCCAAAAGGATAGAAGAACTTAAATTGGGAATAGACAAAAACGATCAGGTTTCACAGGAGGAACTGCTTTCATCGGGAATAAGATTTACAAGCAGAGAGGAAGATATAAGAGAAGCCAAATTTATAATAGTTGCCGTTCCTACGCCTGTTGATAAGTTAAAGAATCCCGATTTATCCTTTCTAAGGTCGGCATCTGCCCTTGTGGGAAGAAATCTCCAAAGAGGTTCTATTGTGGTCTATGAATCCACGGTATATCCAGGTGCCACAGAAGAGGTATGTATACCAATCTTAGAAAAAGAGAGTGGTCTAACTTGGAAAAAGGATTTCTTTGTGGGCTATTCACCAGAAAGGGTAAACCCCGGAGATAAGGAACATACCATAGAAAACATAGTAAAAGTGGTCTCTGGTGATACCGAAGAGACTCTTGAGGTAATTGCGGGAGTGTATGGAAAGATTATAAAGGCTGGCATTTACAAAGCCAAAGACATAAGAACTGCAGAAGCGGCAAAGGTTATAGAAAACATACAAAGAGATATAAACATAGCCCTTATTAACGAGCTTGCCGTAATATTCCATCATATGGGTTTGGATACAAGGGAAGTGCTAAAAGCCGCAAGCACTAAATGGAATTTTCTAAGGTTTGAACCGGGGCTTGTGGGAGGCCATTGCATACCAGTGGATCCCTACTATTTGGCGCACAAGGCTTTGGAGGTGGGCTACGTGCCACAGCTTATACTTGCCGGAAGGCGCATTAACGAAGAGATGGCAAACTATGTAGCAGAAGAAACTATAAAACTTCTTATAAAGTCTGGAAAGAAGGTAAAGGGGGCAAAGGTTGCCCTTTTGGGAATAGCCTTTAAAGAAAATGTGCCCGATGTAAGGAATAGCAAGGTATATGACCTTTATAGGAAACTAAAGGACTTTGATGTGGAGGTCTATGTTTATGATCCTATAGCTAACAAGGATGAAGTTGCTGAAGAGTATGGGATTGAACTTGTAGATAACATAGAAGCCTATGCTCC
>JBKBJB010000117.1:0-2982 GCA_046294055.1 Caldimicrobium sp. | reverse complement strand
GAAGAAATAGATGAAGCTAAGGCTAAAAAATTAAAAGAGGCAGGTATAGAAAAAGTTGAAATTCGATCTGTTTTAACTTGTGAAGCAAAATTTGGCGTCTGTAGAAAGTGTTACGGAAGAGATTTAGCTACTGGAAGATTGGTTGAAATTGGAGAAGCTGTAGGCATTATTGCTGCTCAATCCATCGGGGAACCCGGTACCCAGCTTACAATGAGAACCTTCCATATTGGTGGAGCTGTAGGTAAAGCTTTAGAGCAAAGTCAACATATTGCACAGGCTCAAGGAAAGGTAAAATTTATTAATGTCAAGATGGTTAGAAAGACTGATGGTTCACTTGTAGCTCTTAATCGTAATGGAGAGGTTGCTATTGTGGGACCAGATGGAAGAATTTTAGAAAAATATCCCGTGGTTTATGGTGCCAAAATAAAAGTAGAAGAGGGAGAAGAGGTAAAACCTGGAACCCTTTTGGTCGAGTGGGACCCTTATACAACGCCAATTATCACAGAAGTTTCCGGATATGTAAAATTTGGGGATATTATTAATGGTATAACAGTTGATGAGAAAATAGACCCAACCACAGGAAGAATAACCATTGTTGTTAGAGATTATAAACTTACTGACTATAGACCAAGGATTTCTATTAAAGACGAAAAGGGAAGAACAATAGATTTACTTGAGGGAAGAGGTAAAGCAAGATATGAATTACCTATAGGTGCTATTATTAGCGTACAGGAAGGTGAATATGTTGAAGCAGGTGATATTGTAGCACGTATACCAAGAGAAACTCTTAAAGCTAAAGATATTACTGGAGGTTTGCCGAAGGTTACAGATCTTTTTGAAGCGAGAAAGTCTGAAGAAAGTGCCACGATCAGTGAAATTGAGGGAAGAGTTATTTTTGAAAAAGGGGTGCGTGGCAGAAAGAAGTTAGTTATTCAACCAGAAATTGGAGAACCAAAGGAATATTTACTCCCCAAAGGAGAACATATTGTTGTTAGAGAGGGTGATTGGGTAAAACCTGGAGAGCCCCTTATTGAGGGATCACCCAATCCTCATGATATTTTAAAAGTTTCAGGAGTGAAAGGTGTAGCCAGATTTTTAGTAGAGGAAATTCAAGAAGTTTATAGACTGCAGGGAGTTAAGATTAATGACAAGCATTTCGAGGTGATAGTTAGACAAATGCTTAAGAAGGTAAAGATTAAAGATCCTGGAGATACTCAATTTATGATAGGTGAATATGTAGATAAAGCCCGTTTTGCAGAGACGAACGAAAAGATTATTGCTCAAGGAGGGAAGCCTGCTGTTGCAGAACCGTTAATTTTGGGTATAACAAAAGCTGCGCTTTTAACAGAATCCTGGTTAGCTGCTGCTTCTTTCCAGGAAACTACAAGAGTTCTTACAGAGGCATCTCTTGCTGGAAAAATAGATTTTCTTCGTGGTTTAAAAGAAAATGTGATTATCGGAAGACTAATTCCTGCTGGAACAGGAAGAATCTTTTATGAAAAGCTTGGTTGGGTCTAAAAGATAAGGCAGTTTGGCGCTCCCCTCGAGGGAGCGCTTTATTATAAAGACTATGAAGCCTTTACTTTTTTAAACCTAATTTTTCTAACAGTGTCTGATAACGCATAAAATTGCTTCTTTTTAGATACTCGAGAAGAGCTCTCCTTTGACCTATAAGTTTCATTAAACCCCTTCTTGAATGGAAATCCTTTTTGTGAATTTTAAGATGCTCTTCTAATTGTTTAATTCTTGCAGTTAATAAAGCTACTTGCACTTCTGGAGAGCCTGTGTCTTGGGGATGTCTTTGAAATTGATTAATAATTTGAGTTTTAACCTCGGGGTCTAAGGGCATTGTTAACCTCCTCCAATTTATTTTTAAGCCTGAATGTGGATTACCCGACATCCAAGCATGCCTAAAGTTTAATCTTAATTTTCAAAAAAACAAGATGAATGCATTATTTTAGTCTACATCTCTCATTACATATACTCTTACCATAGCCTTGACAAAAGAGCTAATTTAGGTTATTTTATTGATATTTCCGAAATAATAAAATTATACAGCCCCCATCGTCTAGTGGACTAGGATACTGGCCTCTCACGCCAGAGACACGGGTTCGAATCCCGTTGGGGGCGTATGATATATTTTTTAAATGCACGAATATTCACTTTTTCTTGCCATCCTATATCATTTAGAAAAACTTCTTGAACTTTATTCTTCCCCTCAATTAAAAAAGTAATATTTGTCGTAGGAGAATTTTCTGGAGTAGAAATAGAATATTTAAAATTAGTGATAGAAACCTTTAAAGAGAATACTGTTTTGAAAGATGCCGAAATGATTTTTGAAGAGGAAAAGCTTAAAATATTTTGTACAAAATGTGAAAAGGTATATGAAGTGAAAAATTATACTGTTCAATGTCCTTATTGTAAGGGATTTGAAACTAAAATTGTTAGCGGAATGGATTTTTACATAAAAAGGGTTGAAATATTAACAGATGAAAGTGGTTTAAATAAAGAAATGCCGAGGGCGGGAGTTGAACCCGCACGGGGCGTGAACCCCAGTGGATTTTGAGTCCACCGCGTCTGCCTGTTCCGCCACCTCGGCTTTTATCAATATAATTTTACCTCATAATCAATTTGTTACAAGCCCCTGAAATTTTTTAAAAAATCCTTATAATAAGTTGTTAGAAAGTCTTTCATTATAGCGGCAAAATAAGTAGATTCTGAAAGAGGGAGATGAACCTTGAGCCTCAAAAATTTTTAAAATGTGTTATACTAATAAAAAAAAGAAGAATTTAGGAGGGCTAAGTAAAAATGTTTAGAAAGCTTTTAAAGGTAAAAATTCATCAAGCAAAGGTTACTGATAAAAATCTTCACTATGAAGGAAGTTTAACTCTTGATAAAGAGCTTATGGAAAAAGCAGGACTTTTGCCTTTTGAAAGTGTCTGGGTCTTTAATCTTAATAATGGTGCCAGATTTGAAACTTAT
>JBKBJB010000116.1:286-3014 GCA_046294055.1 Caldimicrobium sp. | reverse complement strand
GCCTTAACCACCAAGAATTCCTATGCTAAAAGACTAAATTACCAGAAAGCTATAAACAAACAGATGAGGGCCCCTTAAAATGCTTGTAAATATATGACCTGTTGACTGAAAAGGTCAGGGTTAATAAAATAATAAACAAAGGTAGCTATAAAAAGCCTGGAAGAGATTAAAGAGATACTCTCTGCACATCGAGATGAGATAAAGGAAAGGTTTGGTGTAAGAGAGATTGGTATCTTTGGCTCCCACGCCAGAGGTGAAGAAAGGAAAGGATGGTGATTGATAGAAGACATCTCAAAAGAAGTTAATAAAATGTTTTCACACACTACATCTCCGGTTTTATCTTTTGCTTTCTCCCAATTATAAAGTAAGCAATAACACCTATTGTCGGTAAGAGAATAACTACAAGTAGCCACACAATCTTGTTGTATCCCCTAAATTCACTTTTTAATATATCCACAAGTGCAACAATAAAGAGAATAAAACTAACTAAACCGAAAATTAATAATAGTAAAAATAAAAACTCAAACATCAAAACCCTCCTAACGCAAAAATTATTTATAATTCACAAATATTTTTATCTCCCATTAGATTCTTATTTACTTTTTTTTTCAACTTTATTATACGTTAATAACTTTAAAGCCTAAGCCTTAATTTTATCTTTACTTCTCTAAGAATTGAAAATCTTCCTTATTAAAAGTACATCCTTTCTCTTTTATGTAAATATATAGTTTATATAAAGGATTTTCTTTATCTTTCACTTGCTCAATAGCATTTTCGCAACCAATAAGAATTAAATGATTTTCTGCCCGTGATACTGCCACATTCACAAGATTCTTACTTGACCAAAGTGGACTACGAATAATTTCTTTAGGATCTGTATCTACAGCACTAATTAATACAATCTTTCTCTCATCCCCTTGTAATCTGTGCACAGTTCCAATTACAAGCTTATCAATCTCTGATGAAATTTTGTTGTTCTTTTTTAAAACATTGAAAATCCTATCTGATTGGGCTCTATAGGGGGTTATAATTGCTATGTCAGTAGGCTCAAAATACCTTGTTAAGGTTTCAATGAGACCTTTTATAAAATTAGCTTCTTTCTCATTCCGCTTAGAGCCACTTGCTGTTTTGGCGCTTTGCCCTTTAACATTTATAAAAGCCATTGGTTTCTCAAAAATTTTCCTTAACTCTTCAGGCAGTTTGTCTAAGTTAGGAACTGACTTCTCCTTTATATAAACTTCTAATCCATACCCTATGAGCTCATTACAGAATCCAATGATATCCTTATTACACCGAAAGTGTTCTTTTAGCCTTCTCTTACTCGGATCTGTTTTATCAATTTTTTCTAATGCTTCCATAACTGAGTTTTTGTAGATGAGATGGTCAGGCAATTCCTTAAAATAATTTTCTAATTCATCTCTATGGGCACCATTAGAGGGTAATTGTGTAACAGGCCCAAGCTGGTGGGTATCGCCAACTACGATCAGTCTCTCTCCTCTTAAATATATAGGTAAGGCATATGTAAGCAACATTTGGCTTCCTTCATCTATGATTACCGTATCAAATAAATCTTTATTAAGCGGAAAATCATTCCTAATCGAGAGTGCAGTTGTTAACATTACTGGTGCAATTATAGAAAAACTTTTTACATAACCCCAAGAATTTTCTTCGGGCTTAAAATTTTTTAATTTAGGATCCTCTTCAATTGCTTTCCAAAATTGATATTCTAATAATCGGGCAAAAAGAATTTTTGCATCCTTCATATATTTATCCTTTTCTTTATCAAGCTTTTCAGATAATTTGTTAATCTCTTCGATTAAAATTTCCTGTTTTTGGAAGAACTCGGAAATTTCTTTTTCTAAATTTGCAACTTTTTCGTTTTTCGTGACAAATTCTTCCAACTTGTTTAAAATATCACTGTTTCTATTAATAATATCTTCCGGTGAAAGATATTTAATATCATTAAGTCCTGATAAATTTATACCCCTGTCCTTACAATAGCGGTATAAATCCCACTTAGGTGAGCTTTTAAATAGATCCATTACCCAATTCAAGGATCTCCAAAAGAACTTCTTAGATGCTCTATTAAGCTTCTCCCACTTCTGCTGAAAAGTTTTTAAATTCTCTCTTGTAAAAGAAAAAGCCTTTTCACTATTTACGAATAACAATTCAGAAAGCTCACTAATGTAAGCTTCTAATTCATTTTTTTCTCTCATTTTATTTTCTAATTGTATTTTTGTCTCTCTAAGAGTTTTTATTTTATTGTAGACATCTTCTTTTTTGTTAAGATAATTCTTTACAAATTCATAGAGTGGTTGGATTTCGGTTTTCAACTTTTCTAAGTTTACTGAAATTTCACTTTCCTGTATCCCCGCAAGCTTCTCTTTAATTGATTGTTTAGTCTTATCAGATAAATTCTTATGACCAAATCTTAAGAAACCCTCAATATATTTTCCTGTGATAAATTCATTTTCTTGAAAAATTTTTTTTACTATTTCATTTAATTTTTCATAGACATTGTCTACTGCTTTATTATTCGTGCTTGTGATAAGAATGGGCTTAATATCTCCTTTTTCTTCAAAGGAGTAGAGTAATTTTTCAAAAATTTTATCTATGCAGAATTGAACTATGAGTCGAGTTTTTCCAGTGCCAGGTGGGCCTTCAATACAAGCAATTTTCTCTTCCTTCATCCGAAAATAATTTCTTTTTTGAGACTTTTCAAGTTCTT
>JBKBJB010000116.1:0-276 GCA_046294055.1 Caldimicrobium sp. | reverse complement strand
AACAAGGTGTATTTTGTAATCAAAAACTCTTTGAATATCAACTCCTAAGGAAGTATCTAAATCATTAAAAAATTTTTCTGTAACTGGATGATATTCCTTAAAGAGTTCTTTTATTTTTGGAGCAAAATTTTTAAATTTTGATTTTTTTTTAAGGATCTCGTTATAATCGCTTTTTAATTGACTTAAAGCATTCTCATCTTCATAGATAAAAAGGATAGCCAGCCTTTCGGTTTCGAGTTTTCTTTCATTATCATCGTTAGCTGTATCAAGGCCGCC
>JBKBJB010000115.1:0-3020 GCA_046294055.1 Caldimicrobium sp. | reverse complement strand
AGCCCCATTTTGCTATCTTTGGAGAAAAAGACTATCAACAACTTAAAGTAATTGAAAGAATGGTAAAGGACCTAAATTTAGATATAGAAATTTTGCCCCATCCCATAGTCAGAGAAAATGACGGACTTGCAATGAGTTCAAGAAACACTTATTTAAATGAAGAGGAAAGGAGAAGTGCTCTTTGTCTCTATCAATCATTAAAACTTGCAGAAAGATTAATCCTGGGCGGAGAAAGAAAGGCAGCCCGTATAAAAGAACTTATGAAAGATTACATAGAAAAATTTCCCTTTACTCAAGTACAGTATATAGAAATTGTTGACCCAGAAACTCTTCAAAGCATTGAGATAATTGACAGAGATGTCCTTATAGCGTTAGCTGTTTTTGTAGGTAAAACAAGGCTAATTGATAATAGACTGATAAAAGTTGAAGGAAGTTAGATCTTACGGTATAAATAAAGGGTAACCACTCCAAAAGTTAAGTTTTCCCGTTTTATTTCACTAAAACCCTTTTCTGTGAGAAGTTTGTGGATTTCCTCTTGAGGAGGAAAATTTTGAATAGATTTAGCCAAATAAATGTAAGCATCCTTTTCACCGGTTAAAAGATCTCCTAATAAAGGCACATAATATTTGAGATAGGGAAGATATAAAGCTTTTATAAAAGGGCTTTTGGGAAGAGAAAATTCAAGTATTAAGAGTAAGCCTTCTTTCTTTAGGACTCTATAGAATTCTCCTATAGCTACATCTATCTTAGAGAGATTTCTCAAACCAAAAGCAATACTTATAGCATGGAAGGAATTATTTTTAAAAGGAAGCCTCTCTGCATCACCTCTTAGAGGAAAAAGGTATTCGTAGAGAAGGCCAAGCTTTCTTCTTCCATAGGAGAGCATCTCCATACTCAAGTCAAGAGCAAAAAGGGTTCTTTTTTTCTTTTTTAAAAGTTCTAAGGCTAGTGTATAAGGTCCACAGCACAGGTCTAAAATTGGTCCTTCTACCTCTTTTAGAAGCTCTGAAACCCTCTTTCTCCAAAAATAATCCTGATAAAAGCTTGCAAGAGAATTTACTAAATCATACCGTTTAACTAACCGGTCAAATTTTTCTTTAACGAAACTTTTATGCTGTTCCAAGTTGTTATGCATAAAGGGGGTTGTCATATCTCAAAAAATTCGAGAACTGGTATATCCTTCAATATTCCCTTTTTATAAAGTAACTCACAAAAATAGAGAAAAGCCCTTTGTTTTACTCCTGAAAAATCGTATTCAATATGTTGAAGATAATTTAGAGCAAAGGTCTTATCTATATCAAGAGAGCTGTTTTCGACGATGGTACTCAAAGATGCCAGACCTTTAGCCCTACTCAAATAAAGATCCTTTAGGAAGTTTTTTAGAAGAGCCAACTTCTTATCGCTAAGAACCCTTTTCATTACCATGAGAGCAAAAACAAAGGGCATATTTGTTTTTTCAAGCCAAATTTGAGCTAAATCAGTATAATAAAGAAAAAGCCCTTTTTTGTGCAGGGTTAAAGCCTCATCACCTATAGCTAAATATCCCACCAAAGATTCCTCACTTTTAAAAGCATTCTTTTCTAAGGTTTGTGGTAAAACTTGATAATTAGGATAAACCTTGTAGAAATCTTCTAAAATTAACCTTAGCAAGCCAAAGGAAGTTTCTGCCTCAGGAGTAATACCTATGATTTTATCGTGTAGTTCTTCAATAGGTAAGTTATGATAAAGAATTACGCTTTTTACTTTTCCTACGGCACTGATAGAGAGATCAGGTATAAGCAAGTATTGAGAGTGATTTTTAGCATAAAATAGACTTGAAGCTAAGCCAAGGTCAAGAGTCCCACTAATTAGAGCTTCATTTACCTTCCTTGGCGGGACAAGATAAAGCTTTATCTCTGGGGTAATTATAAGATGGTATAAAAAAGGTAAAGTGTTTAAATAACTTGGAAATCCAACATTTAGTGTATCCTCTTCTTGAGCTTTAATTTTAGATAAAGACTCTTTCATCGTAGGTGGCATAACCACGATATTTTACTTCTTTTTCTGTGATTATAAACTCTTCTAAAGCTTTTTTAAGGTCAGTGGGAAGAGGGGTAGAGGTTTTAACAACTATGAAATTTGCAAAAGAACCAATTTTAAACGAGCCATATTCCTCAAATCCTAAGACTTTTGCACCATAAGAAGTAGCCATCTGAAGAAGGGCTAATGGAGAAACATCTGGATAATGAGAATAGAGAGTTTTAATTTCTTCAAAAATAGAGAGCCGGTCATTACTGGCTAACGAGTCAGTTCCGATAAGAAGCGGGATGTTGTATTTCAAAAATTTTGGGAGATTGGGAAAGCCTACTCCTGTATAAAGATTACTTCTTGGGCAGAGGCAGACCTTGACTCCTCTTTGAGCCAAAATTTGAAAATCCTCCTCATCAAGATGAATAGCATGAATTAAAAGGGTATTTCCTGTTAGCAAGCCTAAAGAATCTAAATATTTAACTGGAGAAGTTTTTGGTGGATTAAAGCTTTCATTCCATTGACCTCTTTCCTTAAGAAGTTCAGCTAAAGGGCTTCTTCCAGTGAGTAAAAATTCAACTTCCTCGCCTGATTCAGCACAATGAATAGTAAATATTTTCCTCCTTTTTTGATTATAAGCTTTTATTGCCTGCAGAAGAATGGAAGAAACCGTATAAGGAGCATGGGCTGAATAGGTAACTTTGTATTTAGGAGAAAACTCTTTTAACTCTTTTAGAGTATAGTTTCCTCTAAAAGAAATAACTTCCTGGAAGATGTATCCACACATGGGTAAATCCTTTAAAACCTCGACAGTTAAGGCAGAATTTGTTACTTCCCCGAGGATACCAATTCCTTCTTTAAGTAACTCAAGGCTTGCTATTCTTGCTGACTCTTTTATTTCAAGGGGTGAAAGCTCTTGTCTTTTTTTAAGAAGCTGCCTCACCCAGAAGATAAATTTTCCAGCAGGGGGCACTCTAAAGCGCAAAGCAGAAAGTTCAAGATGGATATGAGCA
>JBKBJB010000114.1:0-3021 GCA_046294055.1 Caldimicrobium sp. | reverse complement strand
GATGTGACGGGTGTGGTGAAGTTACCGGAGGGGGTTGAGATGGTGATGCCTGGGGATAATGTGGAGTTGGAGGTTGAGTTGATAAAGCCTGTGGCGTTGGAGGAGGGGTTGAGGTTTGCGATTAGAGAGGGAGGAAGAACGGTTGGAGCTGGAGTAGTAACTAAAATAATAGAGTGAGGGGTTTTAAAAATGATATACTCGCCTAAAATTTGGATAAAATTGAAAAGTTTTGATCATAGAATACTTGATAAGTCTGTTATAGATATTGTTCAGACAGCAAAGGAAACTGGAGCAAAAGTGGTAGGACCAATACCATTACCCACAAAAATTAGTAGGTGGACGGTGCTTAGATCCCCTCATATTGATAAAAACTCAAGAGAACAATTTGAAATAAGGATACACAAGAGATTAATTGAAATATTAGAACCTACCCAGCAAACGATAGATGCTTTGATGCAGCTTGAATTGCCAGCTGGGGTAGAGGTTGAAATAAAGACCTAAGTATAAAAGGAGTGATAGAGATGCAGATAGAAGGTCTTATCGGAAGAAAACTTGGTATGACAAGAATATTTGATGAGGAAGGGAATAGTATTCCTGTAACAGTTTTAGAAGTTGGACCTTGTGCTGTAGTTCAAGTAAAGACCCCAGAAAAAGATGGATATAAAGCAGTTCAATTAGGATTTAGACCTAAGAAATTAACGAAGCTTACTTTTCCTATGATTGGACATTTTTTGAAGGCTGGTTTAGATACAGGTTTTTATGTTTTAAAGGAATTTTCTGTGGATGATGTCAATGCCTTTAAACCAGGACAAATATTAACTTTAGCTGATTTAAATATAAGTAAAGGAATAAAAGTAGATGTTACAGGTATTAGCAAGGGAAGGGGCTTTACTGGTGGAATTAAGAGATGGAATTTTCATAGACAACCTATGAGTCATGGTGCTAAGAAAGTTCACAGGAAAAGGGGATCAAGTGGTGCTAACACTTTCCCTGGAAGAGTAATTAAAGGAAAGAAAATGCCGGGACATTATGGAGCAGAAAGGGTCACAATTAAAAAATTAACGGTAGTGGATATTATTCCAGAAAAAAATTTAATGTTAGTTAAAGGTGGAGTTCCAGGAGCTTCTAATGGATATGTATTTATATATTTTAAGTAGAAAAGTGAGGAGTTGAGAATATGAGCGAAATAAAAGCTAAATTGATTGATGAAAACGCTCATATTAAGGGGGAGATTGCTTTACCTGAGGATATTTTTGGTGTGGTACCCAGGGAAGGAATTTTAAATGAGATTGTGCGATGGCAAAGGGCAAGATGGAGAAGTGGAACTGCATGTACTAAAACCAGAGGTGAAGTAAGAGGCGGAGGAAGAAAACCTTGGCCACAAAAGCATACAGGAAGAGCAAGACAAGGATCTATTAGGGCCCCTCAATGGGTTGGAGGTGGAATTGTGCATGGTCCAAAACCAAGAAGTTATGAATTTAAATTAAACAAAAAGGTAAGAAGATTAGGTTTAAAAATGGCACTTTCAAGCAGAGCTTTGATTGATAATGTTTTTATATCTGAAGGATTTCCCATTAAAGATAAACCTAAAACTAAAGCCATTAAGACATATTTAGATACCTTAGGAACAGATTCTGCTTTAATAGTGGTTCAAAGTAGAAATAAAATTTTAGAAAAGAGTGTAGATAATCTGCCTAAAGTTAAGGTTTTAGCTGTTGAAGGGCTAAATGTGTACGACATTTTAAATCATAAACATTTAATTATTGAAAAAGAGGCACTTTCAAAAATTGAAGAAAGATTAAGGAGATAAAAAGATGAAAGATCCAAGAACAATTATTTTAGCACCAATTATAACAGAAAAATCGATGCTACTTAAAGAGAAAAATAATCAAGTAAGTTTTTGGGTAGCCCCAAATGCTAATAAAATTGAAATAAGAAAAGCTGTTGAAGAATTATTTAAAGTTAAAGTAATAGATGTGCAAACAATTAGAGTTAAAGGAAAACCAAAAGGTGGATATAGAAATCCTGGGAAAACCAGTTTAAGAAAAAAAGCTATAGTTAGGTTAGCTGAGGGACAAACAATAGAATTTTTTGAAACTCTATAAAAGGGGGAAAAACAGATATGCCTTTAAAAAAGTGTAAACCAACCTCATCCGGAAGGCGTTTTCAGACATATTTAATTAATCCAGAGCTTTCATCTAAGGAGCCTGAAAAATCTTTAGTTGAGCCTCTAAAGAAAACTGGTGGGAGAAATAATTATGGAAGGGTGACCCTACGCTTTAGAGGCGGAGGGCATAAGAGACTATATAGAATAATTGATTTTAAAAGGGACAAGGATAATGTTCCAGCAAAAGTCGTTGCCTTAGAATATGATCCTAACAGGTCAGCTAATATTGCCTTACTGCATTATGCTGATGGAGAAAAAAGGTATATTTTGGCCCCACATGGTTTAAAGGTTGGAGATGTGATAATGTCCGGGGAAAATGTGGAAATTAAAATAGGCAATGCATTGCCCTTAAAAAATATTCCAGTTGGTACGATGGTGCATAATGTAGAATTAAGACCAGGAAAGGGAGGCCAGCTTGCTCGTTCAGCTGGAACCTTTGCACAGATTCTTGGAAAAGAAAAAGATTATGTTATATTAAGGTTGCCTTCAGGAGAGATAAGAAAGGTATTAGGCACCTGTAAAGCAACGATTGGACAGGTTGGGAATATAGAATGGGAAAATATTACTTGGGGAAAAGCTGGAAGAATGAGATGGAGAGGAAGAAGGCCACATGTAAGGGGAGTTGCTATGAACCCTGTAGATCATCCTCTTGGCGGTGGTGAAGGTAGATCTCACGGAGGAAGGCATCCTTGTTCTCCTTGGGGACAATTAGCTAAAGGCTTGAAGACAAGAGGTAAAAAAGCTTCTGATAAATTAATAATTCAGAGAAGGAAAGGTAAATAGAATTAAGGGGTGATATAAATGCCAAGATCTAAGAAGAAAGGGCCTTTTGTAGATGGTCATTTATTAAAAAA
>JBKBJB010000113.1:0-3023 GCA_046294055.1 Caldimicrobium sp. | reverse complement strand
GCCCTTCCTGTTTATAAACTTCTTGTATATAGCCTCCTTCAATTAGGAGGGGAATAGTGCGATAGACAGAAGCTTTAGAGATTTTACTTTTTTTATCTTTGAGCCTAATATATAAACTTTCTACATCAAAGTGATCCTCAATAGAAAGAATTTCTTTTAAAATACTCACCCTTTCCTGTGTATACTTTAAGCCCTTCTTTTTGAGAAATTTCTTAAAATCCCTTAAGATATATACACTGTCTTTTGTCATAGTTCATACAAAAATTGAGATTGATTTTCAATTTAAATTTAACAGAAAAGTTTTATACGTCAAGAGGTGGTGCTTTTTATCTGAAAGTTTTTTTTAAAAAAGTGCTTTTTAAAAAGTGCAGTACCTTATAAATGGTGATTTTATAAATTTGTTTTTCTTTTTTCTTTATGCTATAATTTTTAAAATTGATTTAGCGAGGTAGGGGAATGGATGATGCCTTCTTGCTTGGAAAAAAGGTTTATGCAGATTTTAATATTATAAAAAGGCCTTCAAAGTTATCGGAAGAGGAAAAGGAAGGTCTACTTCAAAAATTATTTAATAAAAATCCTGAAATTTATTCCTTAGTACCAGAAATTAAGCAAAAAATTAAGGAAAGGATGGATTGGGTTGATGGTTACAAATATATTGAGCCAAAGCTATCTGAGCTTAATGCTTTAGCTGATGAATTGCGGCAGGAGTTTAAATATGTAGTTTGGTGTGGTATGGGAGGATCCGGGCTTTTTCCATATGTACTCTCACAAGTTTTTACGCCTAAGGAAAATTTCTTAACTCTTAAAGTGCTTGATACAAATGATCCCCTTCATATACTTGAAATAGAATCTCTTCCTTTAAAGGACCTTCTTTTTATTATCGCTTCAAAATCAGGTACAACCTTAGAGACTCTTTCCCATTTTAAATATTTTTATCAAAAATTAAAAAAGATAACCTCGACACCAGGTGCTCATTTTATAGCTATTACAGATCCTGGCTCACCTTTAGAGACATTGGCTAAAGAAAAACAATTTAGGAAGATCCTTTATCATCCACCTTTTATAGGAGGTAGATACGCAGCTTTAACAGAAATTGGATTTTTTCCAGCGGCTTTAATGGGATTAGACCTTGAAAAGGCTCTACATTATGCTAAAGAGATGTATAGTGCCTGTGAGCCTTCAATTCCTTGGGAATACAATTTAGCAGCTAATTTAGCAGAGTTTCTTACAGAATCTTATATAATTGGTCAAGATAAAGTGACTTTAATCACGGATCCAATACTTAAACCTTTTTCCCTTTGGTTGGAACAACTTATAGCAGAAAGCTTAGGAAAAGATTTAGCTGGATTAATTCCTGTTGTAGGAGAGGCTCCAGGATCTTCCACTCTATACTCTTCTGATAGAACCTTTATTTATCTTGCACTTAGAGGAAGAGAAAGGATTTATCATAGATTAATCACAGATTTAAAAGAGGAAGGGTTTAGGGTGAAATCTTTAGTTTTAGAAGATAAATATGAGATTTTTGGCGAAGCTTATAGATTTATGGTGGCTGTGGCATTAGCGGCCTATTTTATCGGAGTTAATCCTTTTGATGAGCCTGATGTTGTTTTGTCCAAAAAAAGAACCCAAGAACTTTTAGAAAAATTTAAAGTTGAAAAGGATTTTGGCATAGAGCTTTATTTTGATGAGGAGACAGGTTTAGGATTTTATTATGACAAGACGCTAAATATAGAATATCCTAAACTTTCTCCTTTGATAAAGAAATTTTTTCAAGACTTTGCACCTTGGGTGTATGTAGGGATTTTGGCTTATCTTCCCTACGATCCTGAAGCAGAAGAGATTATAAGAGATATAAGAAGTTTAATCAGGGAAAAGAAAAATTGTGCTACAGTTTTTGGTTTTGGTCCCCGTTATCTTCATTCTACAGGGCAACTTTTTAAAGGAGGTCCTCCTTTATCTCGTTTTATCATCATAACTCGAAAAGGGCGTTTAGAGGAGCAAGTTATACCTGATGAAGGTTATACTTTTTGGGATCAACAATTTGCTCAAGCCTTTGGAGATTTTAAGGCCCTTGTAGAAAGAGAAAAACCGGTGCTTTTAATTCATCTTTTTAATGATTACAAAGAGGATCTTAAAATTCTATATGAATTAATAAAAAAAGCTTTAAGTAGCTAAAGAGGGGGTGATAATGATGATGTTTCCAGAATATAGAGGCAGGCGACTAAGAAAAGATGAAATTACAAGAGCTTTGGTTAGAGAAACCAAGCTTTCCCTTGAAGATTTTATTTATCCACTTTTTATAATGGAAGGCAAAGGAATTAAAGAAGAGATAAAATCAATGCCTGGTATTTATCGGTTTTCTATAGATAAAGTTTTAGAAGAAATTCGGGAAGCCTTTGACCTTGGGATTAAAGCCTTTTTGCTTTTTGGAATACCTGAGAAAAAAGATGAAATTGGATCTTCTGCTTGTGCTCAAAATGGGATTATTCAGAGGGCAATAAAAACTATAAAAGATAAAATTCCAGAAGTCTTATTGATTACAGATGTATGTCTTTGTGGATATACCTCTCACGGGCATTGTGGTATCATAAAAGAGGGTGAAGTAGACAATGATTTAACTTTAGAGCAATTAGCACGCATAGCTGTTTCTCATGCCAAAGCAGGAGCAGACTGGGTTGCACCGTCTGATATGATGGATGGAAGGGTAGCACGCATTAGAGAAGCCTTAGATGAAGCAGGGTTTCATAATGTAGTTATTATGAGTTATGCTGTCAAATATTGCAGCGCCTTTTATGGACCTTTTAGGGAAGCAGCTGAATCAGCTCCCAAATTTGGTGATAGACGGACCTATCAGATGGATCCTGCAAATTCAAGAGAAGCTATGAGAGAAGCTTTAATGGATATTGAAGAAGGTGCAGATATTATAATGGTGAAGCCAGCCCTACCCTATTTAGATATCATAAAAATGTTAAAAGATAATACCGATCATCCTATTGCAGCCTATCAAGTGAGTGGTGAATATG
>JBKBJB010000112.1:0-3127 GCA_046294055.1 Caldimicrobium sp. | reverse complement strand
TTAGAAGGTTTGAAGAGCTTAAGCCTGGTGATTATGTCGTGCATAAAATTCATGGAATTGGAAGATTTCAAGGATTAGTAACCCTTAAAGTAGATGGTTTCGAAGGAGAGTTTTTAGAGGTGGAATACTTAGAGGGAGATAAACTTTATCTTCCTGTTACAAGGCTTTCTGAACTTTATCCCTATGTGGGTGTTGAAGATAAGGTTCCACAACTTGATAAGTTAGGGAAAAAGACTTTTCTTAAGAAAAGAAAAGAGGTAGAGAAAAAATTAGCTGAAGTTGTGGAGGAAATCTTAAAAGTCTATGCTGAGAGAAAAGCGTTAGAAAGTTTTTCTATTCCTTTTAATAGCTTAGCTTATGCTGAATTTGTTCAAACTTTTCCTTATGAAGAAACTCCGGATCAGCTTAAGGCAATAGAGGAAGTTTTAGAGGATTTAGTTAGTTCCAAACCTATGGATAGGCTTTTAGTAGGGGATGTAGGCTTTGGGAAAACAGAGGTTGCTTTAAGAGCTATATTTGTTACTGCATATGCTGGAAAACAAGTCGCCCTTTTAACTCCTACTACACTTTTAGCAGAACAACACTTTCGCAACATGAAAGGACGACTTGAGCCTTTTGGCATAAAGGTTGGAATTCTCTCAAGACTTCGCTCGGAAAAAGAGCAAAGGGAAGTGGTAAAAGGTTTAGCTGAAGGAAGTATTCAAGTAGTAGTTGGCACCCATCGCCTCCTTTCTAAGGATGTTGTCTTTAAAGATTTAGGATTAGTTGTCATAGATGAAGAGCACCGTTTTGGTGTGAAACAAAAGGAGAAGTTAAAACAGTTAAAAAAGAAAGTAAAGGTACTTTCTCTATCAGCTACTCCTATACCAAGAAGTTTACAGCTCAGTCTTCTTGGAATTTTTGACCTTTCTCTTATTGAAACTCCGCCTCCAGGAAGACTTTCTATTAAAACAATACTTACAACTTTTGAACCCGAAATTATTAAGAATGCTATAGAGGAAGAGTTAAACCGAGGGGGGCAAATATACTTTGTAAACCCTCGCATTAAGGGCTTAGATAATTTAGCCCATTTTCTTACAAAACTTGTGCCAGGAGTAAGAACTGAGGTAATCCACGGGCAAATGAAGGAAGCGCTTATTGAAAAAAGACTTTACAAGTTCTTAAATCACGAGATAGATATGCTCGTCTGTACCCCCATTATCGGAAGCGGAATAGATATTCCCTCTGCCAATACCATATTTATAAATAGAAGCGATATGTTTGGCTTGGCTGAAATTTATCAGTTACGAGGACGAGTTGGAAGAGGGAGTGAACAAGGTTTTTGTTATTTATTAGTGCCTGATTTAAAAAGTATTACTGAAGAGGCTCAAAAAAGGCTAAAAGCCCTTATGCAATTTGTAGAGCTTGGGTCAGGATTTAAATTATCTTTGAGTGATTTGAAAATAAGAGGAGCTGGCGAACTATTAGGAATACGGCAATCTGGCCATATAAATAAAGTAGGGTATGAGCTCTACCTTGAACTTTTAGAAAATACGATCCGGAGTATAAAAGGTGAAGAGATCGTTGATTGGGAACCGGAGGTAAATTTAAAAATCTCTGCTTTAATTCCTCCAAGTTATGTGCCTGATACAGAAGAAAGATTAAGCCTTTATCGTGAGCTTGTCTTAATTAGGGATTTGCAAGAGTTGCTTCACTTTAGAGAGTTTCTCCAAGATAAATATGGAAGCTTGCCAGAGGAAGTAGAAAATTTAATCACTATCTATGAATTAAAATTGCTTATGAAAAGATTAAAAATTCTCTCCATAGAAGATAAGGGAAAATTTATTTACTTCTTAATTATGGACCTTTCTCTGCTTCCAAGATTTAGAAAAACAATTTCTCAAGATCATAGATTAATAAAAGTTATAGAGGAAAAAGATAGGGCTCATCTCTATTTTCAAGTCAAGGGGTCACCACTTTTAGCTTCAAAAGAAATTTGTACTAAACTACTCTAAGCCAATTTTTCTAAGTGGGTATATTTAAGGTGTAGAAGGGTTGGGCCCTTTGAGACAAAATTTACTTTAATTTTTTCTCCTAAAACTTCAAGCACTACACCTTCACCAAAATGAGGATGCTTTACAATATTTCCTACCCTAAATTTTGATAAATTTTCTAAGGGCTCACTATCACTTTCATATGCTTCTGCATTTATTGAGGGTTTCTTCGGTGTGGTGTGAGTAGTGACTTCTTCCATAAGGGATTGTGGTATTTCTTTAATAAATCTTGAAGGTTTAGCCAAAGTTTTTCCTTCTCCAGGTAGATAAACCAATATCGGAGAAATCAAGAAAAGTTCTTCTCTTGCCCGGGTAACTGCAACATAAAAAAGCCTTCTTTCCTCCTCTAATTCCTCTTCTTTTTGTAAGCTATGTAAAGAGGGAAACCTTCCCTCAATGAGCGAGAGTATAAAGACAGTGTGCCACTCAAGTCCCTTTGCTGAATGAATAGTGGAAAGAATTAAGGTATCTTCTTCCTTATTTTCCAAGGTTTCTGTGTCAAGGATTTCAATCGGCTCAAGGAGTAAATCAGTGAGAAATTCATCTAAAGTAGCATATTTAGCTGATAGAGCAAAAAGTCCCTCTATATCTTTTATCCGTCTAAAGTAATCTTCATAATAGATGCGCTGGAAGATAGGTTCATAAAATTCCCAAAGGGATTGCAAGATTTCTGAAGGTGCCTTTTCATAGGGTTTAAGAGAAGTATAGACTTCAAAAAATCTTTTTAGTTCTGCTAAAGGAAAATTTATAGGCACTTTTGAGAGAGAGATCTCTATAGGTTCATTTTTTAGAAGGTTTACAATTTTTTCTGCAGTGCGCGGACCTATACCTTCTAAAAGTAAAAGAATTCTATTCCAGGAGAGAAAATCTCTGGGATTAAGAAGAATTTTCATTAAAGCAAGGAGGTCTTTTATGTGTGCTGCTTCTATAAGTTTTAAACCACCATATTTAACAAAAGGAATACCTCTTTTTGTTAACTCTACTTCTAAATCGTAGGAATGATAGGCAGATCGAAAAAGTACTGCTATTTGAGAAAGCTTAAGCCCCTTTTCCCTTAATTCAATTACTTTATCTGCTATAAATTCACTTGCCTC
>JBKBJB010000111.1:0-3183 GCA_046294055.1 Caldimicrobium sp. | reverse complement strand
AACTTATCGGAGTGGAAGCTGCAGGAAAAGGCTTGCAATCTGATGCTCATTCTGCAACTCTTACGACAGGGGAGCCTGGAGTGTTGCACGGGATGTTGACTTATCTTTTACAAGATAAGGTGGGACAAATTAAAGGCGCTCATTCCATTGCACCAGGCTTAGATTACCCAGGAGTTGGACCAGAACATTCTTTTCTTAAAGATTCTAAAAGAGTTCTATATACCGCAGTAACTGATGATGAAGCTTTAGAGGCCTTTCAAATTTTATCTGAAACAGAAGGTATAATTCCTGCCCTTGAATCTGCTCATGCTGTAGCTTATCTTATAAAGACAGCAAAAACTCTTCCTTCAGGAAGCATAGTTGTAATTAATCTTTCTGGGCGTGGAGATAAAGATGTAGCTCAAGTAAAAAAATATTTAGAAAATTTAGAAAATAAATAGATCTTATGTTCGGGACTAAACTTATAGCTCAGAGCTTTGAAAACTTTAGGATTAATGGGAAAATAGCCCTAATTCCTTACATCACTGCTTTTGATCCTAATAAAGCGGCAACTATAGAATTTTTGAAATACATCGCAGAAGCTGACCCACTTTGTATTGAGCTGGGATTTCCCTTTTCAGACCCAGTGGCTGATGGACCAACTATTCAAAAAGCAATGGTAAGAGCGTTACAAAATGCACCCACCTTTGAAGAATATTTAGATGTAGTTTCCCGCTTTAAACACAATTATCCTCATATTCCAGTGCTCTCAATGACCTATTTTAACATTATATATAGGTACGGATTAAAAAAAGCTATAAATGATGCACTTGCAGCTAAATTAGACGGCTTCATAATTCCTGACCTTCCCTTGGAGGAGGCAGAGCCTTGGCTTAAATTAATTAGTAAAACCCCTTTAGCCCACATTAATCTTGCTGCTCCCACTTCTGATGAAGAAAGGATTAAAAAACTTGCGAAATCAACTCGCGGATTTCTTTATTATGTATCCTTAACCGGGGTTACTGGTGCTCGTGAAGAGTTGCCAAAAGATTTAAAAGAACGTTTACTTAAGATTAAAAAGTGTATTGAGGTGCCCTTGGCTGTAGGATTTGGGATCTCAAAGCCAGAACATGTTTTTAATTTAAAACCTTATGCCGATGCCGTAGTGGTTGGTAGCGCTCTTGTTAAAATAATTGAAGAGAAAAAAGCTCGTGCTGGGGAAGAGTTATACAAATTTTTGAAAACTTTAAAAAATGAAAATCCTTAAGGTTAAAACAAAGCCTCCTTATTTCATTGTCATCGGGGGGAATTTAATTTCTATAATAGCTCAGGACCTTTTAAAAAACTACAACATCGGAAAAGTTGCAGTTATAACAGATTCAAAAGTTGAAGCCTACTATGGCGAAAAATTTATACAAGATTTGCAAAGTGCTGGAATAAAAAGTATCCTTTTTTCTTTTCCTGAAGGAGAAGCCTCAAAAAACATTAATACAGTTATAACCTTGGCAAGGTCTTTAGTTCAAAAAGGAGTTGATAGAAAAGACCTAATTATTGCCTTAGGGGGCGGAGTAGTAGGAGATATTGCAGGTTTCTTAGCAAGCATTTATATGAGAGGCCTTCCCTACATACAAGTTCCTACCACCCTTCTTGCACAAGTAGATTCTTCTGTTGGAGGAAAAACAGGCGTGGATTTACCAGAGGGGAAAAATCTAATAGGTACTATTTATCAACCGCAAGGTGTTTACATTGATGTTCAATTTTTAAAGACCTTACCAAAAAGCGAACTTAAAAATGGTCTTGCTGAAGTGGTAAAATATGGTTGTATTTTGAAGAGAAGTTTATTTTATTTTTTAAATAAGTGTGTGAAGACTATTTACGATATGCCTCCTGAGCTATTAGAAAAGATTATTTATGATAGCGTATCCATTAAAGCAAGAGTAGTTGGAGCTGATGAGCGAGAGAGTGGATTAAGAAGAGTCCTAAATTTTGGACACACAATAGGACATGCTCTCGAAGCTTATAGTGATTATAAAGTGCCCCATGGTTTAGCAGTATCCGTTGGAATGGCAGTAGAGGCGAAGCTTTCTGAATTGTTAGGAGTAAATGAAGAACCCATTTTTGACTCGATTGTTAGGCTTTTAGAAAAATTAGAACTCCCTTGGAGAATTTCTCATCTGGGAATAAAACCTGATTTTACTCAAATATTTTCTTATTTAGGAAAGGACAAAAAAGTTTGGAAGGGGAAATTGACCTGGGTTCTTCTTAAAAAAATTGGTCAGTACATATTCTATGAAGATCCACCTGTAGCATTAATAGAAAAAGCCATAAATTTCTGTTATTGAAGAAGAGGACTTTATGGATGAGATGTGTTTAAAAGAATTGTTTGATAAGATTAAGAAGGATACTTTTTACAAGGTCTCAGCCTCAGGTAATGATTTTATAGTTTATTTGAATTACGAAGGGAAGGTTACATTAGAAGAAGGGAAGGTACTTGCACAAAGGCTTTGCAGGCCAAAGTTCAGTGTCTCTGCTGATGGATTTATTATGCTTGAAAAACCAAACCATTCTCAGGCTCAGCTTGCCTGGAAATTTTATAATGCTGACGGGTCCATAGCTGAAATGTGCGGGAACGGTGCAAGAGCTGTTGCTCGCCTTGCCCATGAATTAGGCCTTGTTAAAGAATCCTTTTATTTGGAGACCTTAGCTGGTTTAATTTTTGTAGAAGTGAAAAATAAAAGAGCTAAAATTTCCTTAGGTGTTCCTAAGGATTTAAGGTTAGATCTAATTGTGAGAACAGAGTATGATCTCTATTTAGTTCATTATGCTAATACTGGGGTTCCTCATATAGTTCTTTTTTGGGACAATGTAGATGAAGCACCTATTCAAAAATTAGCACCCATTCTTAGATATCATGAAAATTTTAAACCAGCAGGAACTAATGTGAATTTTGTGGAAATTGTAAAGGATAAGGACAAAACCTATTTGAAGATTAGAACATATGAGCGAGGAGTTGAGGCTGAAACTCTTGCCTGCGGAACAGGAGCAAGCGCTGCTGCCTATATCGCATATAAACAAGGTCTTTTAACCCCACCCATTGAAATTTTAACAAAAGGTGGAGAAATTTTAATAGTAGAAATTGACAAAACTACTGATACAATATACTTGGAGGGCGATACACAATACCTTTATCAATTTACTCTATTT
>JBKBJB010000110.1:0-3197 GCA_046294055.1 Caldimicrobium sp. | reverse complement strand
TCGGGATTATTCCATATATGTTATTTTATTGACAAATAAAAAAGTGGTGTTATTTTAACTTGAAAAATGATACTCATTGGAATTAAATTAACTAAGAAAGAGGAGGTGAAACAGCAAGAAGCAATATAGAGAAAAAATAGAATAACAAATAACAAGGAAATAAATCAAAGGGCTGGATGTAAGGGAAGAGGGGTGAAAATCCCCCGCTGCCCCGCAGCCGTGATGGGAACGAAAGGCCATTTATGCCACTGTCCTGAGTAAAATCAGGATGGGAAGGCGGCCGAGTAGGTTTTTATGCCCTAAGCCGGAAGACCTATCCAGCCCTAAAAATACCTCGAGGGGGGTGCAAAAATGTTAAAAGTTAAAGCATCAACGCTAAAAGTATCAACTTCTATTCTTTTTTCTCTATCAAGTTTTATTCTTTCTGGGTACAGCCTTCACTCAGTAAAACCAGCGATAGCTGGTGAAGTTGCTGGGGAGAAGGTGAGTACCTTGGAAGAAATCGTTGTTACAGCAACGAGGGTAGAGGAACCGAAGCGAGAGGTGCCGGCTTCTGTTCAGGTTATTTCTGAAGAAGATATCCAAAGCTCCGTTGCCAAAGATGTAGGAGACCTCATGACTGAGGCGGGTGTTGGTCATGTGCACAAATATCCTGGTGCATTAACTGCAAGAGTTGCTGTTAGAGGTCTAACCACAGATTTGTTTAGTATGTTAAGTAGCAGAGTCCTTGTGCTCATAGATGGACATCTTGCAGGCACGGTAAACCTTGCCAAAATCCCCGTTGACGGCATTGAAAGAATTGAGATAGTAAAAGGTCCAGCAAGTGCGCTTTATGGCTCCTCTGCTATGGGTGGTGTAATTAATGTTATTACAAAGAAAGCCAAAAAAGAAGGTGTACAAGGATTTGTGGGGTTAGAAGGTGGTTCTTGGGAATATTGGAAAGTCTTAAGTGAAGTAAGCGTTAAGAAGAGCCCCATTGATTTTTATGTCACTGCAAGTAGATATAGTTCCGATGACTTTAAAGCAAAAGGTTATGGAAAAATTGATAATTCACAAGAAAATTATATAACACTTTTGGGGAGGCTTGGCTACAAAATTTTTGGTGATAGCCGGATATCATTAGGATTCCAACATGCAAGAGGCTGGCATATAGGATCACCAGGGGCAAGATATTCTCCAGATCCTGATAACTATTCCAACAAGGGAAGAACAGGATTTGATATAGATTATCAATCAAAGAACTCCAATGCAAAGTATTACATCGTGAAAGATAAGGACGAATGGCATGGGGGAATGAGTTCAGGACCTGGCATTGATGAGATTACAATTACAAAAACAGATACACAGGGTGTAAATCTTCAGCATAATTTCTCTTTTGGACCTCATAGATTAATTATTGGTGGTCAATGGGATAGAATTGAAGTAAAGAGTTCAAAAAGGCCGGGGGCACCTTACAGACCTAATTCAAGATATGATACCTACGGAATCTATTCTGAGGGTAGGGTAAACCTACTTAATAATAAAGTTTTACTTAGTGCTGGCATTCGTTACGATTATTTTGAAAATAGGATCCTTTCAACACCTGGTATATCAAATTTAAACCCAAGGAAGGAAAATTTGGATCATATAACTGCAAGAGGAGGGCTTGTATGGAAGATAACCGAAGCTTTAAACTTTAAAGCAAACTATGGAACAGGTTTCCGTGCTCCAGCACCAGATGAATTGGCAGCTGATTATGTATCATCTTGGGGTACCCGTTACTTAGGTAATCCCAATCTCAAGCCTGAAAAGAGTATAACTACGGATGTAGGTTTTGACTATTCAAAAGGTTTGTTAAAAGGGGGAATTACCTTCTTTCATACAAACTTTAAAGATAAAATATTGAGATATTACGACTCAGCGCAGAAAATATGGACTTGGAAAAATGTTGCTGGTGCAACTATTCAAGGGCTTGAAATAAACTTTCTCTATGACTTAGGATTATCTATAGGGTTACCTTTCTCACTTGAACCCTTTGTTAATATTACTTACCATACAAAGTATTCAAGCAAAGACGAGCTGGAAATAAAAAATTACGGAAGGACCTTGCTTTATACACCTAAATGGACTGGTGCCTTTGGGATTAAGGCTGGAGCAGAAAAGTGGAATGCAAGACTTCTTGTTAGTTACACAGGTGATGAGAAAGTAGAGGATTGGAATAAAAAATCACCTACTTATGGAAAAGCAATTTTGAAGCAAGATTTTACTGTAGTTAATTTTAAAGCGTCATATAAGCCTTTAAAAAATTTAGAAGTATCAGCCTCTGTTGAGAATCTTTTAGACAGAGCCTATGAATATGTCCGAGGCTATCCTATGCCAAGGAGAACTTTTATCGGTGGAATAAAATGGCTCTTTTAATTTAAAAAATTTTAATTTGAAAAAGGAAGGGAGAGGGTGAAAGATTTAAATTTTCTTTTATGGTTAGGAGGGATGCTTTTTAGTTTGGGTGTTTTTGCAATAAAAGTGGGATTTGGGCTTGGTTTAGGAAGTGTCTCCAAAAAGGGAATAACCCTCTCCCTTCTTATGTATCTGATAATATTTATTCTTATAGCATTAGTTTCTGGAAAGCTTATAGGGATATTAAAGCCGTTACTTCAAAAGGGGCCCTATATACATTTAGCCATAGCACTTGGGATGATCCTTTGGGGAGTTTATTTGTTGAATTTTGAGAAAATAGGATCTGAAGAAAAAGCCTCTTCAAGGGTTTCTGCACTTCCCTTATTAATACCCTGCCCAGTTTGTCTTTCAGCTATTACTGTCTCTACTTGGGCTGCTCTTCAAATAATTAATTGGCATCCTGCTATTGTTGGCTTTGGACTTGGAATATTGTTTTGTGCCTTGTCATTGGGAGTTTACTTATTAGTTAGATTTTTCAGTAAAGAGGCCTCAATTTTAAAAAATAGAGTAAAACTGGGGCTGAGTATGATATTAATTGGAAGCTATTTTGTAGCTTCTCTTTATTTGCCTGGAAAGATAGAGGAGGCAAAAGAGGTATATAAGTCTTTTCTTGCAAAAGATTATTTTTTAGGAGAGAAAGAGCACTTAATTGGTGTTTTAGGGCTTATCTTTCTTACTTTTATTTTGGGTTATTTGAGTGCTTTAAAAAGGTTTCATAGATGAATATTTTAGCAGGACTGGAAACCTTTCTTTACCTAATA
>JBKBJB010000010.1:0-12295 GCA_046294055.1 Caldimicrobium sp. | reverse complement strand
CTAAAGTTTTAGAAAGAGCAAGTGCAAGCGTGGTTTTCCCAACACCAGGTAAATCCTCAATTAATAGATGCCCCTTTGCTAATAGGGCTATAAGTGAAAACTTTATCGCCTTCTCTTTTCCTGATAAAACCTCTTCTAAAACTTCTATTACACGCTGAAGCTTCTCCATTAAGCTTTCCATTTGGGCTTCCCTATAGGTAAAAAATTTTTATTCTTTATTATTTAACTTAGCATAATTTTGAGAAGTTGTATAGATTAATAGTTGGCGCCCTTTAAATTGGCACTTAATTACCGCAAGCTCTTTTTATACTCAAAAGAACATATCTATTATTAAATGAAAATAGACAAGAAAATATAAAGCTACCAAAACATTTCTTTTTATACCTTAAATTGACTATTAAGCTCTTCTATAGCTTTTGCCTCATTAGTTATTCTAATACTTAACTCCTTTAATCTCTCAGCTATAAAAACAATTTCTTCTGCAGTATTCTTTATTACATTTGCTTGATCTTCATTATCCATTATCTTATTCTTCGTTGCCATTATGTGCTCCGATACACTATTTATAACGATTGTTTGGTCCTCCACTGCAGAAGCTATCACACTCGTTGATTCTTCTACCTTAGCTATTAGCTCTACTATGCTTTCAACGCCACTTGAGACTTCACTACTACTTTCCTGTAATAATCTAATCTTTTCTGCAATAGAAGAGGTCATCTCTTGAGTCTGCCTGGCAAGCTCTTTTACCTCATTTGCAATAACTGCAAAGCCCTTTCCCGCCTCCCCAGCACGAGCCGCTTCAATGGAAGCATTTAAGGCGAGTATATTTGCCTGCTCCCAAAAATTATTAATTAAATTTATTACCTCGTTAATCTCCTGAGAGGCTTTCTGCAAATACTCTATTTTGACTTTTGCAGTATTAATAGTCTCTACAGATTCTCTTATGATACTTGAACTTTCAAGGGCACACTTTGAGATTTCATTTATAGCAGATGAAAGCTCCTGCATCGACCTTGCAATGTCCTCCATTGCTGAAAGAAGTTCTGATAAAGAGAGATATATATAATCAGCCCTTTCTTTAAAATCTACACCTTTTTCATTTAAAGTATCCGTTTCATCTTTTAACTTCTCTGATTCACTAAATATGGCTTTTGTTTTCTCCATAATTCCATTTATAAGAGTAGTTATACTATCCATAAAGGCATTAAAGTGTTTACTTAGCGTACCTATTTCATCTTCAGTTCTAACATCCAATCTAAAATTTAAATCTTCCTTCCCCTTTGCTAAATTTTCAATGGCACGAGCGGTAAGAATGAGATTACTTAAACAACCTTTAACGCCACTATTTATTATAAAAAAGAAGAGAATGGTTAAAACAAAAGAAAATAATATTAAACCTAAGAATAACCACATCATTAAAGAGATAAATCTGGAAAGATCAGTTCCTAAGACTACATACCCAATTTCCTCCCCTGAAAAAGATTTAATTGGCATTTTGCGAAAATAAAGTGAAGAAATTCCTATCGTTTCTTTTTGAAAGTTTTTTAATACTTCATTCTCTATATCCTCTCCTAAATTATTTGATTTCCCTACCATAATCCAATCACCAAGTGATTTTCCTTTTCTTTCCTTTAGATTAAAATCCATTATCTTTTCTAAATTTTTCTTAACCAAAATAATATACCTTATTTGATCTTCCTTTCCTTTTACATAATCTTGCATAAGGTCATTAAGACTTTCGCCAGCTTCAACAGACCCTAAAACTTCTCCGGAAATAACAATTGGTGCTATAGCTCTAAGAATTATTCCATCTCGTCCCGGCTCAATACCTATTACCACCTTTTTCTCTTTTTGTGCTTGAACTACAGAAAATCTAAAAGAAGATAAATCATCAAGCATTATATCTTCTCCTGGTTTTTTATTTATTCTTATAAAAGAACAAGGACCAGGTAAATGAAAATGTATATATAAAAAGTCGCCTGTTTGTTTTTGAATCCTTTCTATAATTGGATCTACCACTTCTCGAAGCATTCTTCCATATTTAATAAATAGCTCTTTATTTCTCTCTGTCACCTTACTTAAATCTCCCACCTCTTTTTTAAGAGTTGCGTAAACTTCTTTTACTTTAAAATTTTCAGCAAGTAAGTGGACTTCAGACAGAGATTTTTTTACTTTAAGATTTAAATAATCTTTTAGATATTGTCCTTGAACCTGAAGGGATTCATCAACCTTTTTATCAATTAGTATTTTAAAACACACAAAATAAGAAGGTATAATAAATATTAAAAATATAAACACTCCAAAAAGAGTAATTTTTTGCATCTTTTTCACTATAGATTTATTAAATTTCATCCTATCTTTCCTCCTATTTTAACTTCTCTCAAAATTTATAAATTCCAAATTTTATTCTAAATGTCAAGGTTAAAAAAAGCCCTTTTCAGTAAGAATATAATCCATTTTTACATCGTGTGCTTCTCTTGGCAGATTATCTATTACTTGAAAGTAAAAAGCAACCCCGATTTTTACAGCCTTTGTCTCTTTTAAAAAGGTATCATAAAATCCTTTACCATAGCCTAATCTAAACTTGTGTCGGTCAAAAACAAGACCTGGAACTAAAATAAGATCTAACTCTTGAGGTGAAATTTGAGGTTTGTTTATTTCTGGCTCTGGAATACCAAAACTACCAGGTGATAACTCTGAAAGGTCCTCAACTAAATGAAAGCTTAACCTTCTCTCCTCTAAATGACTGCAGGGTAGATAAACCTCTTTTTCCTGAAAAGCCTTTTCTAAAATTAAATTCACATTAACTTCTTTATTTTTGTAATGGTAAAGAGCTATCTTTTTAACTTGCTGATAAAAAGGTGAATCAAGAAAAAGTTTACATATTATAAGAGACTTTTCTATCCAATCTTTATAAGATAAACTTTCTCTCAGTGCTTTATATTTTTTTCTGAGTTCACATTTTTTAAAAAAAAGCGAACTTTGTGGCACGATAACGGGACTTAAGCACGTCCTCTTCTTCCTCTTTCTGCTACATAGAGCCTTGTTAAAGCTCTTTGAAGAGCAGCTCTTGCTCTTGCATAATCAATTTCTGCAATCTTTGCATGATACTCTTGAATCCTTTTTTCAGCCCTTTCTTTAGCTCTTAGTGCTCTTTCTACATCAATTTCATAAGCCCTTTCAGCTGCTTCTACTAAAAAGGTAATCTTATTTTGAGAAATCTCACAAAAACCTCCACTTACTGCCAACCATTCCTCTCTATCCCCTACTTTATATCTAAGAGGTCCTATTTTTATACCTGCAACCATAGGGGCGTGATGAGCTAAAACGCCGAATTCGCCCTCAACGCCCGGTGCAGTAACAATATCTACTTCCTCTTGAACCACTACACGCTCCGGTGTTATAACTTCAAGATAAATTCTTGCCATATAAGCCCCCTTAGCCTTCAAGCAATTTCTTCGCTTTCTCCACTGCCTCTTCTATAGTGCCGACCATGTAAAAGGCTTGTTCAGGTAAATCATCGTGTTTTCCTTCGAGAATCTCTTTGAATCCTCTTATTGTATCCTCAAGTTTAACATATCTTCCAGCAATTCCTGTAAACTGCTCAGCAACATGGAATGGCTGAGAAAGGAATCTTTGAATTTTTCTTGCACGAGAAACTATAATCTTATCTTCCTCTGAAAGCTCTTCAACTCCAAGGATTGCAATAATATCTTGCAAATCTTTATATCTCTGTAAGACCTGCTGCACTTGACGAGCAACACTATAATGCTCCCAACCTACTACATTAGGGTCTAAAATTCTTGATTGTGAATCAAGAGGATCCACTGCTGGATAAATTCCAAGCTCAGCTATTTGACGAGAAAGAACCACTGTTCCATCTAAATGAGCAAAAGTTGTAGCAGGAGCTGGATCTGTTAAGTCATCTGCAGGAACATAAACACATTGAACGGAGGTAATAGATCCCTTGGTTGTAGAACAAATTCTTTCTTGGAGCGCTCCAATGTCTGTTGCCAAAGTTGGTTGATATCCAACTGCTGAGGGCATTCTACCAAGTAGAGCAGAAACCTCTTGGTTCGCCTGTGTAAAACGATAAATATTATCTATGAAAAGTAACACATCCTGACCTTCTTCATCCCTAAAATATTCAGCTAAGGCTACCCCTGTATGAGCAACTCTTGCTCTGTGCCCAGGAGTTTCATTCATCTGCCCATACACTAAGGCTGCCTTGTCAATAACTCCAGATTTTTTCATCTCAAGATACAACTCATTTCCTTCACGGGTTCTCTCTCCTGCACCACAAAAAACTGAAATTCCTCCATGCTCCATAGCAATATTATGAATCATCTCCATCATAACAACTGTTTTACCAACCCCCGCCCCACCAAAGGTTCCCATCTTTCCACCACGAGGGAAGGGAATTAAAAGATCAAATACTTTAATACCAGTTTCTAAAACCTTAATTTGCACATCAAGTTCTGTTAGTGCTGGTGCAGGTCTAAAAATAGGATAATATTTATCTGTTTGAATTGGTCCAGCTTCATCCACTGGGTCTCCAACGGCATTTATAATCCTTCCTAAAGTAGCCTTGCCAACTGGTACAAGAAGAGGTCCTCCTGTAGCCAAAACAGGCTGCCCTCTTTTTAAGCCGTCAGTATAGTCCATTGCCACACATCTTACCACATTATCACCTAATTGTTGCGCCACCTCAAGCACAAGATTCCACTCTCTATCATCAATCATTGGATTAGTTACTCTTAAGGCTTCTAAAACCTTGGGTACCTTTCCTGGTGGAAACTCAACATCAACCACCGTTCCCATTATTTGAACTATTTTTCCAAAAACCTTCTCTTCTGCCATAGATCTATCCCTCCTTTATCTTTTAACCTTTAATAGCCTCAGCACCACCTACTATGTCCATCAATTCTTTGGTGATGCTGGCTTGTCTTACTTTATTATAGTATAAAGTTAATTGTTTAACCATATCCATGCAAGCACGATTTGCATTATCCATAGCAGTCATTCGGGCAGCCTGCTCACTCACCGAAGTCTCAAGCATAGCTGAAAAGACTTTTGTGTTAAGATAAAGAGGAATTAACTGCGGTAAAAGCTCCTCTGCTTCAGGCTCATAGGAATAAACAATAGAAGATTTCCTCTCACCTATCTCAAACTCTAATGGTAAAAATTTTTCAACCTTGGGCACCTGACGTACTATATTAACAAAATAGCCATAAATTATATATACCTCATCCCAAGCTCCTTCAAGAAAAGCCTGCATCGCAGACCTTGCTATCCTTCTTGCATCTTGCATTAAAACTCTTCCCATAATAGCCTCATAAGTTTCCCTAACCGGAACCTTTCTCTTAAAATAGGAGATGCCCTTTTTCCCAACCAATATAAGCTCAACTTCCTTATTTTCTTTGCGAAATTTTTTAATAAGATTTTCCGCTTCCTTTATCAAATTACTATTAAAAGCACCACAAAGTCCTCTATCAGCAGTAATTAAAATAATTCCTACTTTTTTTATTTCTTCTTTCGTCCTTAAATAGGGAATTCTACTTTTATTTAACCCCGGAGAACTCAAAAGTTGAGCTATAATTTCTTCATATTTGGTTCCATAAGGCCTAAAACCCTCTAATTTTTCTTGAAGACTACGAAGCTTCGCTGAAGCTACCATATTCATAGCTTTGGTAATTTGACCAATCTTCTTTACTGCGTCAATTTTCTTTCTCAAGTCCCTTAAACTGGGCATTTTACCCTCCTATCCTTATGGCACAGGCACAGGTTCTATGTTATTTGCTTTTTTGAACTCCTCATTAAATTCACTTAAAGCTTTCCTCATATTTTCTTCAAGCTCTGGCGAAATCTCTTTCTTTTCCCTAATCTCTTGATAAATCTCTGGATATTTCTTTTCTATAAAATCATAAAGCTCTCTCTCATACTGAGCAAGCACTTCAAGGGGCATTTCATCTAAAAATCCCCTCGTTCCAGCAAAGAGAATACAAACCTGTTTTTCTACAGGTAGAGGTTGATATTGAGGTTGTTTAAGTATTTCCACTAACCTTTCCCCTCTATGGAGTACCCTCTGCGTTGCTTTATCAAGTTCGGAACCAAACTGTGCAAAAGCAGCAAGTTCTCTGTACTGCGCAAGCTCAAGCCTCAACCTTCCTGCAACTTGTCTCATAGCCTTAATTTGCGCCGCACCACCAACGCGTGAAACAGACAATCCCACATTTATAGCAGGTCTAATACCAGCAAAAAATAGACCTGGTTCTAAGTAAATCTGACCATCTGTAATAGAAATAACATTTGTAGGAATATAGGCTGAAACATCCCCCTGTAAGGTCTCAACGATTGGCAAGGCTGTAAGAGATCCACCACCATATTTATCATCAAGTTTTGCTGCTCTCTCAAGTAGCCTGGAATGATTATAAAAGATGTCTCCAGGGTAGGCCTCTCTACCAGGAGGTCTTCTTAAAAGTAGAGAAATTTCACGATATTCCGCTGCTTGCTTTGAAAGATCATCATATATAACTAAAGCATGCCTTCCTGTATCTCTGAAATATTCTCCAATAGCACATCCAGAATAAGGCGCAATCCATTGTAGCGCTGCAGTGTCTGAAGCACAAGCTGCAACCACTGTAGTATATTCCATAGCTCCATATTTTCTTAAAATTTCAACTATCTGCGCCACCGTGGACTTCTTTTGCCCAATAGCTACATATATACAATATATATCAGTATTTTTTTGTGCTAAAATGGCATCAATTGCTATTGCTGTTTTCCCTGTTTGTCTATCTCCCAAAATTAACTCTCTCTGGCCTCTACCGATAGGAGTCATTGCATCAATAGCTTTAACTCCCGTGTACATTGGCTCATGAACAGGCCTTCTTTTAATAATTCCAGGTGCTTTAATCTCAATACGACGATATTCCTTTGCTTCAATAGGTCCTTTTCCATCAAGAGGTCTACCCATAGGATCAATTACTCTACCTAACACTGATTCACCAACAGGAATTGAAGCTACCCGTCCCGTTCTTTTTGCTACATCGCCTTCCTTAATCTTGGTATAATCTCCCATTACAGGGACTCCAACATTATCAAACTCTAAATTTAAAGCTACCCCTATCTCACCACTTTCAGGGAATTCTATCAACTCCATATATTCACAATTTCTCAAACCAAAAACACGAGCAACACCATCTGCAACTGAGATTACAACCCCCATTTCTTCTAAATCTATCTTTTTTTCAAATTCTTCAATACGCTTTTTGATAAGTTCACTCAGTTCTTGTGCTTTAATTGCCTCCATCGGTTTATACCCCCTTTATGATTATTTCTTTAAATTTTTCAAGCTGACTTTTCAAAGTTCCATCCCAAATATAGTCTCCAATTTTTACCTTTAACCCCCCTAAAAGCTCTGGAGCAACTTTTACCTCTAAGAATACCTGCTTATTTAACTGCTGCTGAAAGACCTCCTCAAGCTCCTTCTTTTCCTCTTCAGTTAAAGGATAGGGAGAATATACCTCTCCTCGAGCTATACCAACTTCCTCATCCCAAAGAGATTGGTACATAGATACTATCTCTTCTATATACTGAATACGCCTTCTCTCTATTAAAAAACTTAAAAACCTCTCTATCTCAGGGGATAATTGATAAACCTTAACTATTTCCTTTAAAAATTCCAATTTTACATCTGGAGGATATACAGGACTTTGTAATACTCGTAAAATCTCATAATCTTCCTTTAAAAAGGTCAAAAATGAACGAAGTTCCTTTCCAAATTCTTCCACCTTATTTAATTCTTTTGCTGCAATAAATAAACCCTTGGCATACTTTAATGCAATAGCTAAAGCCCTCAATTCAAGCTCCTCCCTTTAATTTGTTCTATAAAATTTTTTACCAATCTTCTTTGATCTTCGGGTGTTATATTCTTTCTTAAAATCTCCTCTGCCAATTTCACTGACTCTTCTGCAAGCTCATATTTCAATAACTCCTTTGCCTTTTCTATTTCTTGAGCAATATAAACTTTAGCCTGCTCCTTTATACGTTCTGCCTGTAGTTTTGCTTCTTCAATTATTCTTTCTCTTTCCTTCATACCTTGCTCAATATAACTTTGATAAATACTTTCTGCCTCGCTTTTTAAACCCTTTATCTTTTCTTGCAACTCTAAATATTTAGCCTCTGCTTCCTTTTTCTTTGCCAACAACTCTTCGTATTGCTTAAGTATATTTTCCTTCCTACTAACAAAGAAATTAACTACCGGTTTCTTCAACAATTTATAAAGTAAAAGCAACAAAACCAAAAAATTTACAGTCCACCAAATGAGATTTTTTATTTGAGAAGGAGTAACTCCATGCTCTCCAGCTTCACTTGCTCCAAAGGCAAGCATAGAAAAACTAAAAATTCCCCAACAAAGGAGAAAAACATATTTTAAAAAAGAGCTCATACATTCCTCCCAAGGAGTTTTTCCACAATTAGTTGTGCAAAAAATTCTCTTTGACTAAAAAGCTCGGCTCTTAAATTTTCAAATTCGCTTTTAAAGGTCCTTTCCCACTCTTTTTTTTGCTCAGCAATCTCTTTTAGAACTTTACTTAGCTCCTCTTTTTCTATTTTTCTTGCCTCTTCCTTTAGGGCTTCTCTTTTTTGCAAACCCTCTCTCCTTGCCTCATTTAGTGCTTCCTGGTAATTTCTTAACCCATCCTCTACCTGTCTTAAAATATCGGCAATTTCATCTTCTATTCCCTTAACAATTCTCCTTCTTTCCTCAAGAAAATTCATAATGGGTTTAATCAAAATAAAATTCAAAATAATAGCAAGAGATAAAGCCTCAATTATTTGAATGAGTAAAGTTATGTCAAATTTTAGCATCTCTCACTCCTAAAATAACTTTTAAATTTTACACCATATTAAAAAACTTTTAAAAGTCAAGCTTTTAATTAATAAGAAAAATCAAATTATTTAAAAAAATCTTTTTTAAAAGCTATGTTAAATAAAAAAGATAACAGCAAATAAGTAGAAATTGTTATAGAACCTCCATAACTAAGAAAAGGTTGAGGTATACTTGTCATAGGTAAAAGGGCTGTTGCACCTCCTATATTAAAAAAAAGTTGCCCAAGAAGAAGTAAAACTATACCTAAGCTCAAGTATTTTCGCATAGGATCCTTTGTGCGTTCTGAAATTATAAGTCCCCAATATAAAAGATAACCATACAAGACCAAAAATAGGGTGCTCCCTAAAAATCCAAACGCCTCAGCCCAAACAGCAAAAGCTAAATCTGTATTTTTAGCAGGAATGTAATTTAACCTTGTGGACCACCCTTTTTTAAGGCCTTGTCCAAGGGGACCACCTGAGCCTATGGCTATTAAAGACTGATTAATTTGATAGCCCCAGGTTTTTGCATATTTCTCTGGGTCTAAATAACCATAAATTCTCCCTTTTTGATAGGGTTTAAATTTCGTCCACATAATAGGGAATATAGCTATGATAAAAAATAGACCCAAGGTTAAAAAAAGTAGGAAGAGTTTTCTTGAGATACCTAAAAAACAGATAAATACAAAGAAAATAAGAAAAATTATAACAGCGTAATCTAAATCTACAGGTAAAATGAAGCTTAACGGCAAGGCAATCACAAAAAGTAAAAACAATACTTCTTTGTTATCTAAGCGTAAATCCTGCTTTTTAGCAGCATAAAGACTTATCAAATAAAGAAGTATTATTTTTAAAAATTCTGAAGGTTGAATACTTATTGGTCCGATAACTAACCACCTCTTTTTAAAGATGGCTAAGATAAAAAGAAATATCAAAAAAACTCCATATATTATCCAAAGAAATCCCAAAGAAACCTTTTTGTAATCATATTTTAGCCAAACTAAGAAAAATACGACTAATCCTATAATTTGCCAAAGAAAATTTTTCCAAAAATATAGGCCTGTTTCACCCATGCACCATTGATTAAGTAAATTAATAAAAAGAAGCCCTATGATAGATAAACAGGCAAAAAGATTTTCTTTTACAAAGATCTTAATGTCTTGTAGCATTTTCTAAAAACTCTTCCATTAATATTTCTGGAGTAATTTCTTCTTGTCTTTCTTCCTCAACAGGTGTAGTTATTTGTTTAAGAGGTAATTTATAATAAATTCTATACAAATCTCCAGCAAGAGGAGCTGCTGTAGCTCCTCCTCCACCACCATGTTCTACGAAAACTGCAGAAACTACTTCTGGAGTTTCGTTTCCTGCATAACTTATAAACCAAGCATGATGTTCCAAAGCTTTTATTTTTTTAGATAAAGCAACCACTTGAGCAGTTCCCGTTTTCCCCCAAACTGATATACCAGGTACTTTGGCAGCTTTACCAGTTCCAGCTTCCACAACCTCACGCAACCCTGTTCTCAACCATTCTAAATGTTCTGAGGCAATCTCTATCTTATTTTCTAATTGAGGAAAAGCTTTAAAAAAAATATTTTCATCCTTTCTAATTTCTAAAACAAGATAAGGTCTCCAAAGGTTCCCACCGTTAGCAAATACCATATAAGCCTTAGCCATCTGTATCGGAGTTGTTAAAATATACCCCTGACCAATTGCAATAATTACAGTTTCTCCTTGTTGCCATGAGGCTTTCAGGCGTTTTCTTTTCCATTCCCTATCAGGAACTAATCCGGGGCTCTCCTCACTAAAACCAAGACCAGAAGGCTTTCCTAAACCAAGCTGCCTTGAAATTTGGGCTAAAAAATCTATATCTAACCTTGCTCCTACATTATAAAAATATACATCGCAGGAATGGGCAATAGCTTTAATTAAATTAACTGTCCCATGCCCTCTTCTTTCCCAACATCTAAAAATATGATTACCATAGGGAAAATACCCAGGACAATATACACTCCAATTTAAACCCTTAATTATCCCACTTTTTAATCCTGCTAAAGCTGTAATGAGCTTGAATGTAGACCCTGGTGGATAAGCTTGAAGTGCTCTGTTTAATAGAGGTTTTTTGGGATTACTCACTATTTTTTCCCATTCTCTCTCTTCAAAACCGCTAATAAATTTATTCGGATCAACAGAAGGAGCACTTACTAAGGCTAAAACTCTTCCATCTTTAGGGGAAAGGGCAACGATAGCCCCCCTTTTCTCTTTAAGCAGCGCATAAGCTCCCATTTGTAAATCATGTCTAAGGGTAATTATTAAGTCGTAACCAGCCTTTGGTTCCTCTCGTCCCACCACTTTTCCTAACCTACCCTTAGCATCTCTTTCTATTTCTATCCTTCCATTTACACCCTTTAAATATTCTTCGTATTGTTTCTCTAATCCCTTTTTTCCTATGAAATCCTCAGAAGAGTAACCTTTATCCTTTAATTTTTCATATTCCTCTTTAGCAATTCTTGCCACATAACCTAAAACATGAAAATAAGTCTCACCAAAGGGATAGTATCTTTCAGCTTCTACTTCCACTACTACTCCCGGAAGATAATATTGTCTAACAAAAATACGAGCTACCTCGTCCCAAGTTAGATTTCTTTTTAAAAGAATTCGCCCAAAGGACCTTTTTTTCCCCAAAAAAAATCTCTCTTTTAGCTCACCATAATCTTCTTTTAGAAGATAGGAAAGTTTTTTTAATAATTCCTCTTCATCTTGAATGCTTTCTAAATCAATATAGAGCTGAAAAATAGCTCTATTTGTGGCTACAACCACTCCATCAGCAGTAATAATTTCACCTCTTGGTGCTTTAATGACATAACTTACTATAGAGCGAGCTTTTGCTTTTTTATAATAATAGGGATGTTTTATTACTTCCAAATAAAAAATTCTTAACCATAAAATTACAAAAACCAAAATCAATATAAATTTCGCCAAAACAACCTTTTTTTTCCAAATTATGGAGATGTCTTCCTTTTCTACCCATTTTTCCTTCCAACTTAAAAAATTTAACTGCCAGATCTTTTTATTCTTCACTTCCTACTAAACCTTTATTTAGCTTATAATACAACAAGGTTATAACAAACAAAAAAAGAGCATAGATAAAACTTTTAAAAAGAAATTTTAGGCAGAAAACAAAGGTTAGCTCATAAAGTATAGTTCTATTGATAAAAATTAAACCTTCTATGATAACCAAAACAATTATTGCTAAAGCCCAAAAGACTGATCTTGTAAAAAACTCTTTGCTTTTAAAAAAAGATTTTATATAAAAATGATAAAGCACGGCAAGAAAAGTATAATAAAGAGAAAAAAGGAAAAAAGGATAATGTCCATCAAAGCTTCTTAAAAAGCCTAATAAAAAAAAGGTAAAAATACTCCAAAT
>JBKBJB010000109.1:0-3255 GCA_046294055.1 Caldimicrobium sp. | reverse complement strand
TCTTCTACAATTCCTCTTAAAATCTTTCTTCTTTCTGGGTCATAAGAAGTGGGTACAATCCTTTCTTGATCCACCCCTTTTTTTAAAGGATTAAAAAGTAAAACCTCCTTTTTTGTAAAAAAAAGCCACTTTTTAGCCTCCTCAAAAAGTCTCTCAAAGGATGCCCCTGTAAGTTTCTCAAGTAAGTAGGTTATAAGAAAAAAATTTAAATCAGAATATAAACACCTACTTCCGGGTGAATATTCTAAAGGTAGATTTTTTATTATATCATAGATTTTTTCTAAATGAAGAGGTCTTTCTTTATTGAAGGGATACCAAGCTTTAAGGCCTGAGGTATGATTAAGAAATCTAAAGAGTGGAATTTGAGAGAGGGGCTCCTTGGCAGAGATATAATAACCAAGAGGTTTTTCTAAATCTAAATCCATCCCTTCCTGGAAAAGATTTATTAAAATGAGACCTGTAGCTAATGGTTTAGTTAGAGAAGCCAAATCAAAAATTAACCCCTCTTCCATAGGTTCAAGAAAGGGAGTTAAACTTGAGTAGCCTGCAGAAAGAAGATAGGTGCTTCTTTTATAGAGAATACCTAAAACCGCCCCTGGGAAAACTCCTTCCCTTACCCCCTTTTTCAAAAGCTCGTGCAAAGGAAGTATTTTAAGCACTGGAACTGGGCTCTATCTCCTTTCCTGCTTCTTCTTTAGGCGTACATTCTTTTAACTTCTTTTCTAAACGATGAAGTTGATAATTCGCTTTCAAAAGCTTTGGATAAAGAAGGAGAAGTCCTAAAAGCAACCCTAAAAGAAAGCTAAATATAATAACTAAAGCTAAGGGAATGTCCGTTAAGCTAACTCCGGGGAATAGATGCACCGTTACCTTGGGATTTACATTAAAGGCTACAAAAAAAACAACTAAAATTAGAAGAATTATCCAAAGTAAAAACTTAAACATTTTTAACAAGCCTCCTTTAAATTTTTGCGATCAAGTATTTTTTTTGCCTCATAATATATTTTTACACAAGCCCTTGGATCAAGAAGATTAACAGTGCCAAGCTGAAAAGCTTTTGCCCCAACTATCATATATTCCACTATGTCTTTCCCTGAAGTTATCCCTCCCGAAGCAATTAAGGGAATCTTAACCCTTTGAGAAAGCTCAAAAACTAATCTTAAGGTTAGAGGTTTTATAGCTGGTCCTGAGAGTCCCCCTTTTATAATTTGCAAAGGCTCAAAAGAAATTATACCTAAAGCTGGATAGGTATTTGCAACTGTTATGGCAGTTGCTCCGGCATCCTCTGAAGCCTTGGCAACTTCATACACAGGCCCAACTGGAGATACCTTAACTATTATAATTCCCTCATATACTTTTCTTACCTTCCTTACTAATTTATACACCTCTTTAGGAGATTGAGAAAAAGCAATTCCACCTTTAGCTACATTGGGGCAGGAAATATTTAATTCAATACCAGAGATTTCAACTTCTTTAAGTCTTTCAACTAAAGCTATAAACTCGTGGATCTCTGTTCCGTGCAAATTAACAATTATGGGGAGTTCCAAAGCTTTTAGAGAGGGAAAATATATTTTAAGAAAGGCTTCTATCCCAGGATTTTCAAGGCCTATGGAATTTATCAAACCAGAGGAAGTCTCATAAAGCCTTGGTGGAGGATTTCCTGGCATAGGTTTAAGAGAAATTCCTTTAGTTATCAATGCTCCCACGCATTCTTGTAATTCCTCTTTTTTTAAGTAAGTTAAAAGAGTATCCCCTAAACCCCAAGTTCCAGAAGCAAGAAACAAAGGAGTTTTAAAAGTTTTCTCTCCAAGCGTTACTGAAAACATACTCTCCCTCTTTTCTGTTACAGTTCCACTAAATTAGCTAATAAGGTGGGGCCATCTTTACAAAGATGGAAATAGCCTCCTTCCTTTTTAGGGATAACGCATCCCAAACAAAAACCAGTTCCACAAGCCATAAATGTTTCAAGTACAAGATAAATCTTAACATTATAGAGCTCACCTAATTTTTTTATTTTTTTAAGCATAGGAAAGGGACCGCATGCAAGAAGGGTTTTTATAGTTCCCTTTTTCAATTCCTCTTCTAAAAGTTCTGTAACATAACCTTTATAGCCCAGGGAGCCATCCTCTGTGGCAAGGCAAACCTTAGGACAAAGCTCTTTCAGAAGATCTAAGCGTACAAGCTCTTTCTTGCTCTTTGCCCCATAAAATAAAAAGGTTTTTTCTCTCTCCTCCATAGAGAGGCATTTAAGAAAAAAAGGGAAACCTGCAACACCGATTCCACCTGCGCAAAGAGCCAAAGGATACTCTATTTCCTTAGGAAAGGGCTTCCCAAGGGGGCCCAAAAATTCCAAAATCTCACCCTCTCTTACCTCACTTAATAATTTAGTTCCTTTCCCAATGATCTGAAAAAGAATTTGCAAAGTTGTCCCTTCAATGTAATGTACAGTAAATGGCCTTGGGAAAAGAGGATCAAATCCTTCTTTGTAAACTTTTATTTTTAAAAATTGACCAGGTTTAAAAGCCTCCACTTTATTTCCCAGGGGTTCCATATGTAGGAGGACAATCTTTTCTGTTAAAAATTCCTTTCTCTTTACCTTGGCAAGATACATCTTACTTTATTCTCCGAATATATCTGAAAGGAAAGAGAGTCTTTTTTGTGCGTTAATTTGCTCTTTTACAGAGTCAAGAAGGTCGCGAAAAGTTTTATCTCCCATTACTTTTTTTCGATAGAGATTTCCTACCCAAGATCTCAAAGTTTTTTCTTCTGGCAAAAGGGGTAGCTCTTCAAATTCAACTGTTGAGAGAAGATATGAGGGAACTTCTTCTATTCTTCCCTCTTTCTGCTCTTGAAAAAATTTTAAAAAATCAAAGAGATTACCATATAAGCCACCTATATCTATGTTTTCTACTATTTGCAGAGCAATAAGTCCCATAAGATAAAGTTCCTCTGAGAGCACTGCTGAAGATTCTTGCCCGCACCTTTCCAAGGAATTTAAAATTCTACAAATAACTGGTCTTCTTTCATAAATTTTACAGAGATTTTCTTCAGAGAGAAATGGACAAGGAGCTATCCCCTCCTCTTGGGAGCTCTCTTTTGGCTCTTCCCCTGAAAAATACAAAAGAGCAAGTTGGTTATGAGTTAATTTTGGTCTTGGATAAATAAGGTCATCAAAGGAAGGAAGTTCCTATCTTAAGTTTTTAAAAATATATTCTGCCTCAATGGAGGTACCCCAAAGTTTAGTGGTACAGCAAG
>JBKBJB010000108.1:0-3322 GCA_046294055.1 Caldimicrobium sp. | reverse complement strand
TGAACTTTTGAAGATTAGAAGTTTTGGAAAGAAATCTTTGGATGAAATCGTAGAAAAATTACAACAGTATAACCTTCACTTAGGTATGAGAAATCTTCAATGGAAACCACCTAAAGTTATAAAATCATGAGAGTTGTGTTTTTTGAGGAGGAAAAAGATGAGACATAGGAAATTAAGTAGACGGCTTACCTCAACTACAGAACATAGAATAGCCTTATTAAGGAATCAAGTTCGGGATTTGTTAAAATTTGGAAGAATTACTACCACATTGGCTAAGGCTAAGGAATTAAGAAGGTATGCAGATGAAATGATCACTTTAGCTAAAAGGGGTGATTTAGCAGCAAGAAGGAGAGCTTTGGCTTTTATTCAAGATAAGGATGTAGTTAGAAAACTATTTACAGAACTTAGAGAAAAATATATGGATAGACCAGGAGGTTATACAAGAATTGTAAAATTAGGACAAAGAAGGGGAGATGGTTCCCATATAGCTATTATTGAATTAGTCGAAGAGAAATTGACTTTTAGAAAATCTAAAAAATTAAGTGAAAGGATAAAGAAAATCCAAGAATTTATTGAAAAAAAGAAAAAAGAAGGAATACAAGAGGTAAAGAATACTATAGAAGAAGCAAAGGAAACACAAAAAGACAATGAAAATTCCTCAATAGAAACTGAGACTCAATAAAACAAATTTCATTATTAGTTTTTTAGGCTTAAGTTCGTAATTAAAATTAATCGTGATCCCAGATTATGCTCTGAGGGTGTAAAAATTGAGAAAATGATTTAAATTTTTCATTGCTATGAAAAAAATTTATATTAAAACCTTTGGCTGTCAAATGAATGAAAATGATACGGAAAAAGTCTTTTTACTCTTAAAAGATGAGTATGTTCCAGTTAATGCTCCAGAAGAGGCTGATTTAATTTTAATTAATACCTGTTCCGTGAGAGAGAAGCCGGAGCACAAACTCTATAGCGAGATTGGAAGATATAAAGATTTAAAAAAGAAAAAACCAGAGGTTATCATAGGGGCTATGGGATGTGTAGCCCAGCAGGAAGGGGAAAAATTGTTAGAGAAGTTTCCTTTTTTGGATTTAGTTTTAGGCACTCAAGGGTTTTATGAGATTAGAAAGGCACTTGAAGAGGTAAAGAAAAAGAGAAAACCAGTTGTTTTAACAGAGTTAAAAAAGGACTTTAATTTTCCATTGCTTATCTCTCAAGATAGTTCCAAAAAAAGAGTAAAGGCCTATTTAACTATTATGCAAGGATGTGATAATTTTTGTTCATACTGTATCGTACCCTATGTACGAGGAAGGGAAATTAGCAGACCCATTGAAGACATTTTAGCAGAGGCTGAAAATTTGGTGAAAGTAGAAGGGGTTCGAGAAATTACTCTTCTTGGGCAAAATGTAAATTCTTACGGGAAGAATGAACCAAATAATGCAGATTTTGTAACTCTCTTGGAGAAATTGTCAGAAATTGAGGGATTGTGGCGAATTAGGTTTACAACTAACCATCCTAAGGATCTGTCAGATAGACTAATAAAGGTAATCGCTGAAAATCCAAAGGTTTGCAAACATATACATTTGCCTCTTCAGGCTGGATCAAATAAGATTTTGAAGAAAATGAACAGGAAATACACCAGAGAAGAATACTTGGAGAAAGTTAAGAAATTAAGGTCAGCATGTCCGGAAATAGCTATAACTTCAGATATAATCGTAGGTTTTCCAGGGGAAACTGAAGAGGATTTTGAAAAAACTATAGAAATGTTAAAATTGGTAAGATTTCAGGAGATTTTTTCTTTCAAGTATTCTGATCGCCCTTTTACTGCAGCTTCAAAATTTGATGATAAAGTACCAGATGAGATAAAAGAAAAAAGGTTAAAAAAAGTACATGAGGTACAAGCTTTAATTACTGAAGAAATTATGCAAGATTATATGGGGAAAGAAGTTGAGGTACTGGTAGAAGGTGTAAGTGAAAAGGATCCAAATAAGTTAACAGGGAGAACTACTACAAATTTAGTGGTAAATTTTGAGGCGCCAAGGGCAGACTTAATAGGATCCTTAGTAAAAGTTAAAATTAAAGAGGCAGGCAAACATTCATTACGGGGTATATATACCTCACTGTCACTTTGTTGATTTTTTTGCAAGATTACTTAATTTTTCAAGATTAGTTTTTTCGCCCAAGACTATAAGAATATCATTAGGCAAGATAATCGTATCAGGGCCTGGGGTAAGAAGTAACTCCCCTGTCTGTCTTTTTATTGCTAAAATAATAGCTTTAGTTCGTCCTCTTATATTACTGTCGCGTATAGTTTTTTCTGTAAGGTATGATTTCTCTTCAACAAGAATTTCCTCAATTTGTAATTCTGTTTGCGTTTCAGGAGATGTAATATCTATAAAATCCATTACATTTGGTTTAAGAATAGATAGGGCCATTTTGCGAGCACCTATTGCATAAGGTAGAAACACCCGATTAGCTCCTGCTTGATATAATTTTTTTTCTACTTCAGGATTGTCAGCTCTGGCAATTATATATAAATGGGGATTTAAATTTCGCGCTGTAAGAACAATATAAACATTCTGCGCATCATCTCCTAAGGACGCAATTAAATATTTTGCCTTTTTAATCCCTGCTTTTAAAAGCGTTTCTTCAAGGGTTGCATCTCCTTCTAAATAAATAGCATTTTTTTCTTTTAGTTCCTTAATTGATTCAGGATTTTTTTCAATAATTAATACAGGTAAACTTTCCTTAATAAATTCATATATATACTTGCCAATTCTACCATAACCACATATAATACAATGATTTCGAATTTTTGTTAATTTTTTTATACTTTTCTTTTCCCACAAATTTTCCATAGTTTTTTTAACAACTGTTTCACTTAAAAAAGTAACTATATAAAAAAAAAGTCCTATCCCACCTAAGGATAGTACTATAGTAAAAATTTTCCCTTTATCAGATAGAGGAACATATTCTTCATATCCGATGGTAGTTATTGTTATTATAACCATAAAAAGAGAATCTAAAAAGCGTGCCCCCTCAATGACCATATAACCTATTGTGCCACCTAAGATGAGGCTAAATAACCAAATAAGGCTTATATAGATATGTCTTTTATATTCCATTGCTTAATGCCTTAATTATATTGCAAAAATTGCAAAAGTAATAGAAGGATTTTGTAATTTTTGCAAAGGATTGAAAATTCACTACGGGAAATCTCACTTTAATCAGTAATAAATTTGGGCATAGAACTTGAATTAAAATAGAACTTGAATTATAATTTTAAATTTTAAATAAATAAGGAGGTGGGTATGATGAAGGAGAG
>JBKBJB010000107.1:0-3340 GCA_046294055.1 Caldimicrobium sp. | reverse complement strand
TATAGATTTATCCTCATCTCAAGTTATAGGGATCCCAAGGGCTCTACAATTTTATGAATGGCTCCCTCTTTTTGCCACTCTTTTTCAAGAATTAGGTTATAAAGTTTTCCTCTCACCTCCTACTTCTAAAGAGATAATAAAAAAAGGATGTGAGTTAGCACCTGCTGAGCCCTGTTTTCCAGTAAAAATTGCCATTGGGCAAGTAAAGACCCTTTTAGAATTAGGTGTGAAAAATTTATTCCTTCCACAAATTACGGATTTACCTCCCGAGGTTCCTGAATTAAAACTCGGAAAAATTTGTCCTTGGGTGCAGAGTTTGCCTTGGATTAGCCCAGCAAGTATAAATTTTAAGGAATTAGGAGTAAGAACCATAACTCCAGTTTTTCATTTAGGTAGAGAAAGGCATATCCTTCAGGAGGAAATAAAAAATTTAGCCCGGATGCTTGAAGAACCTGTTGAAAAAGTTAAGAAAGCTTGGAAGATAGCAGAGGAAGCTCAAAGAGATTTCCACGAATTTTTGAAAAGACGCGGAAAAGAGCTTTTAAAGGAATTTGGTAATGAATTAGTGCTTGTAATTGTAGGTAGGCCTTACAATGCCTTTGACACTGGAGCAAATCTTGCGCTTCATCATAAAATAAGAAAACTGGGCTTACTTGGGCTACCTGTAGAGATGCTTCCTTTAGAAGAAGTAAAAGATAGAGATACCTTAGAGGGTATGTATTGGGAATATGGACAAAGATTTTTATTAGCAGCCCATTATATAAGAGAAAATCCCAATCTTTTTCCTATATATTTTACAAACTTTTCTTGCGGACCAGATTCTTTTATAGCCCACTTTTTTGAAGAACTCCTTGCTGGAAAGCCATTTATTGAAATAGAAGTGGATGAACATAGTGCAGAGGCAGGATTGGTGACAAGGCTTGAAGCTTTTGTAGATAGTATAAAAAGCAAAAGGAAGGTGTATGAGCTAAAAAGAAGTTTCAAAATTCATAGAATCACCCCCCAGGAAAGGAGGACTATTTATATACCCAATATGTGCGATCATGCCAGAGCTTTAGCAGCTGCTTTTAGAGCCTGTGGAGTTAATGCGGAGGTTTTACCTGAGCCTGATGAAGAATCTTTGGAGCTTGGTAGAAAATGGACTTCTGGTAAGGAATGCTATCCAACCATATTAACCACAGGTGATTTGATAAAATTAATTAATCGTCCTGATTTTGATCCAGAAAAAAGTGTCTTTTTTATGCCAGACGGTTCAGGACCTTGTAGATTTGGTCAGTACAATCGTCTACAGAAAAAAATTTTAAGAGATCTTGGATTAACTAATTTACCAATATATTCTCCTCAACAAGATATAGGCTTTTATGATGATTTGGGGATTATAGGAAGAGAATTTACACGTATAGCTTGGAGAGGAGTGGTTGCCGTTGATATATTAGATAAGCTTTTAAGAAAAACACGTCCCTATGCCTTAGACAAAGAACTTGTAGATAAATTGTATAAAGACAGTTTAGCACAAATCGAGAGAGCCATTGAAAAGAGAGAAAATCTTCTTGAGGTAATGCTGGAGATAAAAGAAAAATTTGCCCAAGTACCCAGGAAGGATGAGATATTACCGGTGGTTGGAGTTGTAGGTGAAATTTATGTGAGAAACAATGCCTTTGCCAATGAAAATTTATATAGAACATTAGAAAATTTGGGACTTGAGGTGTTATTGCCTCCAGTAGGAGAATGGATTTATTTTATTAACTTCATTTCAAAAAAGTGGGCAAAAAAAACCGGAATTTGGGGAGCAACTTTAAAGTTTATTATAGAAAATAGAATTCAGGCCAAAGAGGAAGAAGCTTTTATTAAAATAGTTGAAGAATTTTTAGGAGATAGGGCTAAAGATCCTACAATTGAGGAGTTAGAAAAATTAGCCAGCTCCTATGTACATCCTGATTACGAGGGTGGCGAAGTGATGCTTTCTGTTGGAAAAGCAGTAGAATATCTGGAAAAAGGTGTTTCGGGGTTGGTGAATGTTATTCCCTTTGCATGTATGCCTGGAAATGTGCAATCTGCAATTCTTAAGCGGATTAGAGAAGAGACAGGAGAAAAATTACCAATTTTTACTGTTCCCTGCGATGGACAAAAATCCTTAGGTGTTAGAATGCGCCTTGAAGCCTTTGTTGAACAAGTTAAAGAATATTTTGAGTGTAAAAAAAGTGAAAAGATACAAAAAATAGCCATAAATTTTTAAAATTAATTATAAGTTATGCTATATCGGGAGATTTTTTGGAGTTATAGACTTTGATAAAAAACAACCCCTTTTCTAAAATAGTCTAAATTGAAAGAAAAAAAAGAAAGCAACATAGCCTTTTTATTAAAAATACTAAGTGAATGTTTAACGATAGGGATTGCTGTATTTGGATCAATTCTGGCAGGAGCACTTACGGGATGGCTAATAGAAGAGAAGCTTTTAAAAGGGAAAACAGCTCCTTGGATTACCACCCTGTGTATAATTTTAGGTGCTATTGGTGGAATCAAGAATTTGTTATATTATAGCAGGAAACGCTTAAAGGAAATGAAAGGAGATGACAAAAAAGGAGAATAGGGCGTTTTTTCAAGAATTAAATATTTTGATGCTTCTTACAATTTTAACTGGCTCGTTTAGTGTTCTACTTTTTTTTAAAAGTTTGCACCTTTTCTGGTCATTCTTAGCAGGAAGTTTGCTTGCCTATATAAATTTCAAAACCCTGGAAAAGGAAGGGCAGGATTTGATTTTTAGAGTATATCAAAATGTAATGTTATGTTTAGATCGGCCCTTTCAAAAAGAGAGGGCTTTATTTCTTATTAAGGTGTATTTAAGATTAACGGCTTTAGGAATTATTTTATATGTTTTAATAACTAAGCTTTCTTTACATCCTTTTTTTATTATTTTAGGCTTTACCATGATTTATTCGCAAATATTTGTAGTTTTTATAAAAAGAAGGTTTAAAAAAGGAGAAAGCTTTTAAGGGGGATAAGCTATGGAGCATCCAATTTTATTTCTTTGTTTAATACTGGAAAAATTGGGATTGCCATCTGGCTGGCACTATTATGAAGAGGCTGAAAAATATGGAATTTTGGCACAGATCTTTGCGCCACATATGGTGCATAGCTATTTTGTGATAGGTATAATAATAATTTTAGCACTTATTGCTCGCAGTAAAAAAGATTTTATACCTGGTGCTTTTCAAAATGTTTGCGAATTTGTGTTAGAAAGTATTTATAACTTTACCAAAAGCAATTTACCACACGACAAATTTGAAAAGCTTGTTCCTACTGTCTTTCCTCTCATTACAGCTTATGCTTTTTATATCCT
>JBKBJB010000106.1:0-3369 GCA_046294055.1 Caldimicrobium sp. | reverse complement strand
AGGCTCTTTTATTTCCAAGTATTCCTCAGGAATTAATTGAGCCTCTAAATTTAAAGCTTTAAGAGTTTCTTGAATTATGGGATGAGGTGGAGCCTTATCAGCAAAAATGATATGCATAGGGAGATTATTTTGCGTAAAAATTTGGATAAACTGAAGAAATATTTCCTTTTCTGCGTTTTTTAAGGCTGCAAAGCCCGCAAAAATTAATCTCTTTATAAAAGAAGGAACTAAGTTTGCCTTCTCTTTTAAAAGCTTCCTTACCTCCGGAAGGAGCAAAGAGTTAAAAAGTGACTTTTTCTCCTCTAAAAGGTTTTTAAATTGATGATATCTCTGGGTCAAATTTTCTAAAAATTCTTGAGCTTTTTCAGGCAAAAATTCCGGTGGATAGATTAAATTTCTTGGATTTTTTCCTTCACTTTCAAATTCTTCAAAAACTTCTAAAAATCTTTGCCCCCACAGTAAGATGCTTTTAGGCTCTTCTCTTGAAAGGGAGGGATTTAACACTTCTAAGAAGAGAATGAGACGGGCTTCTTCTGGTAATAAGATCTTAGGTTCTTCTACAAGCTCCAAATATAGAGTTGTTAGAAATTCTTCCCAGGAGAAAATTTTAGGCATAAAGAACGATTTAGAGGTAGCCTTTATACTCAGATATTCTTTTAGAAAAAAGCAGGCCCTTTTAGTGGGTAAAACAATATAGTAATTAGATATTTCTGGAGAAAAAAATGAAAAGATCTCCAGAGTAAAATTAGCTAAGGTTTTTAAAAAGTGAGAGCTGGGTGGAATTAAAAAGGTCTGAGGTGCCATCTTCTAAAATCCTAAATGCAAAGGGTTCAAATGTTAGTAAAAAAAATTTTTTCTTTTTCTTTGAAAAAAGCTGGTTTAAAAAATCTTTATATAGGCTAATTTGTTCTTCATTAAAATCGCTTTCTCTTAGTTTAAATTCCCACAACTGGACTTCTTTATCCTTTACTACTAAAAGGTCTGGTCTTACAAAGGAGCCAGCGGTTCCTAAAAAACCCTCTATTTCTCTAAAGACAAAAGTAGCAGAAGAAAGCTCCTTAACAAACTCCTGCCATAAAGAACTATTTATAGCTCTTTTTATTATATCCAGCGCCTCTCTTCTTAACTCTTCTCTATCCTTTAATGTACAAGTATAAAAGAACAAAGCTTTTTTTACAAGATTATCTAATTCCTGCTCCTTAGGATTAAAAATTCCTTTAACACAAAGATGACTTAAGACAAAGTGTAAAATTTCACCTAATATTTGAGGTTTCTTTTTTTCATGTAAAAAATTTAACAAACTACTACCTTGTTGAAATATAAGAGGCATATTTTATAGAGTATCACGAGTTTTTAGCTTGTCAAAAGAAAAAAATGGAATAAAATAGCAAAAATTAGTGACAAAGTAGAAGGGGTAGTTCTTATGAAAATAGAGATTCACCTTGCCTCACCAGAAAAAAGAAAAGTGCCAGATTTAAAAAATTTAGTCTTTGGTAAAGTATTTACTCCCCATATGTTTTTAATGAATTATAATCATTCACAGGGTTGGCATTCTCCGCGAATCGTTCCTTTTTCGCCGATTGAATTGCATCCTGCTGCTATAGTGCTTCATTATGCCCAAACTCTTTTTGAAGGGCTAAAGGCTTACTTAGGAGTTGATGGTAAAATTAGACTTTTTAGACCTTGGGAAAACGCAGCACGCTTTAACCGTTCTGCTGAAAGACTCTGTATTCCTACCCTTGATCCAGAATTATTCCTTAAAGCTATTAAAACTTTAGTATGGATTGATAGAGATTGGATCCCTAAAGCCAAAGGAGCTGCCCTTTACATTAGACCCTATGTTTTTGGAACAGAGAGCACTTTGGGAGTAAAACCAAGTAATGAATATCTCTTCATTATAATTCTTTGCCCAGTCTTTGCCTATTACGAAGAAGGTTTTAACCCTATTAAAATCTATGTCACGGATAAATATGTAAGAGCTTTTCCTGGAGGAACAGGAGAAATAAAAGCTGGAGGAAATTACGCAGCAAGTCTTAAAGCACAAGAAGAGGCTAAAAAACTGGGATTTACGCAAATACTCTGGCTTGATGGTATAGAAAGAAAATATGTGGAAGAAGTGGGAACTATGAATATATTTTTTTATTTTGAAAAGGAGCTTGTAACACCTGCACTAACTGGTTCTATCTTACCTGGGATAACGAGAGATTCAGTAATAAAATTAGCTAAACACTTAGGAATACCTTGCACAGAAAGGAGGATCTCCATAGATGAAGTAATAGAGGGCATTGAAAAAGGTACCCTTAAGGAATGTTTTGGAACAGGAACTGCAGCAGTTATCTCTCCTGTAGGATTGATACATTTTAAAGGAAAGGAATACATTATAAACCAGGGGCAAACAGGACCTATTGCCAAGTTATTCTTTGAATATTTAACAGGCTTGCAATATGGAGAAAAGGAAGATCCCTTTGGATGGACTGTCGTAATAGATGAAAAAGAAATGGACTTTATGCAAAATCTATGATTTTATTAGCTTTGGCAAGCTCTCTTTGGGCTGCCACTGCTTTATCCAATTCTAAGTCAGCAGCTTCTTCTAACCCTTTGTCTCTTAAAACTTGACTTCTTGCCATATAGGCTGCAGGATACATGGGATTAAGGTCTATGGCTTGAGTGAAGTATTCCAAGGCTTTATCTAAATCTTTTCTCTTATAATAAATCTGCCCTAAACGGAAATATAGCCGAGCATTTTTAGGGTCAATCTCTAAGGCAGCCCTTAAATCAGTCTCAGCTTTCTCTAAATCATCTTTGTGTAAATAAATGGTTGCCCTTGTTTCCAAAGCTTTCAAATGTTTAGGCTCATAGGTCAAAATCTGATTTAATATTTCTAAGGCTTGGTCATAGTCTTTTCTGGCAAAAGCTGAAGCTGCATCAACAAAAAGTTCATCTAAATCCATTTTTCTTTCTCCCCCAAAAATCAGTTTACTTTAAAAATAAACCGTTTCATTAAAAAAACAAGCGTAAAAACAAAAATTCGTGCTTCATAAACTCCTTTACCCTTATGAATTTTGCTAATTTCTCCCCATTCCGATAAGTTTTCCAGCAAACACAAATAATTAATGGTTAAGGATATAGCAAGATAAAACTCTCATGTTATAATAAAAAAAATATTTTAAATAGGAGGGAAGAGCTTGAATCCAAGGATAATTTTTTTTGATACCACTCTTAGAGATGGAGAGCAGTCTCCTGGGGTTTCCTTAAACTTAAGACAAAAGGTGGAGATTGCTCAGGCACTTGTTGAGCTTGGGATTGATGTAATAGAGGCAGGTTTTCCAATTACTTCTCCTGGAGATTTTAAGGCAGTACAAACATTAG
>JBKBJB010000105.1:0-3422 GCA_046294055.1 Caldimicrobium sp. | reverse complement strand
ACTCATTATATTTTTTTAAGGTTTCTTCATATTTTTTTATCTCTTCAGCCATATATTTAAAAGACTTAACTAATTGATGAATCTCGTCTTCCAGGGAAGAAGTACTTAAAAGCTCTGAAAGATTAAAATCTCTCTGAGAAAGCTTTTGAGTAGCATGAATTAAATTTTGCAAGGGTTCAGATAAACTTTTTCCTAATTTGTTTCCGACCCAAATTCCTAAAAAAATTACTAAAAAAAGAACCATTAAAAAAGTAAAGACAAGAAAAATATTAACTGTTTTTAAAAGGTCCTTTTCATTTTTAGGCAGCCCTTTTATCCTTTCTGGATCTATGAGTTTTCCTACAGCCAAAATATAAGGTGTGCCAGATCTTGTTTCTACAGGGGCATATACCCTTAACAATAGCTTTGATTTATAGGGCTGAATTTGGGTTAAAGGTTTTTTTTGTTTAAGAATTTCATTTAAAATAGATGGAGGAATTCCTAATGAGGTATTAATCTCAGAAGAATAAGTTTTTTTATACAAATGGCCTTCATAGGTGTAAACCTCAATAGTATCTAATTGTAAAAAATATCTAAATTCTCTTAAATATCTTCTCCTCACAGAATCAACCTTTGTTAAATCTTCCTTAATTTTTATAGCTTTTTGTAAGAGTTCTGCCTCTTCATCTTTGATTAGATCTTCCTCCTTAAGAAGCAATGTAACGATTTTTTCTGAGGAAAATTCCTCTAACCAATATTCCCAACTTTTTTTAAAAACAAAAAAGGTCCCCAGAACTAAAAAAAATGCAGTAAAAAAAATGGAAAAGAAATAGAGCAAAAGGAGTTTTAACTTTAAGCTTTGGGAGATCCTTTTCCCTCTTATTTCCCAAAAAATTTTCCATATATATCTAAATATCATATATAGAAGGAGTAACAAAATAATTACATTTATTTGAAGAAGGAAGAAAAGGAATAAACTCCTATTTGGAACTTCTATTAGATCGCTTTTGTAAAGAAAATATTCTAAAAGAAGAAAACAAAAGATTGAAGTAACGACTAAAATCCACTTCTTTATATGAAGTAATTTAAGGAAGGGCATATTTTTTTGAGGACCTCTTTACTACCTCCTTTTCTTTAGTGGTATACCTAAGTTTATCGTTGAAATGGGTTTTATATTTGAGAGTTACCTGTACTATAAGAAAGAAATTCCTTTTATCTATTTCTCCAAAAGGAAAAGAATGAAGAGTAAAAGTAGGAAGAGCTAAAAGGTCCCTAACCAAGTCTTCAGGTCTTTCGTATAAAAGTTGTTTGTTATTATCTTCCAGATAATAAAGATTTTTTTCTGACAAATACCCTGCCCTTTGATAATAAGCAAGCTTATCCATAATTTGATCCCTAAAAAAACCTTTCCGATAAAGCTCAATTTCATAGATAATTTCTACATCTTCCTTTTGTCTCTTAAGGGCGAGAATAACTTCTTGCAATGGAAAATCTTTAAATCCAAGATTTATAACAAGGTGCCCATTTTCATTGAAATATCTATTTATTGCCTCAATCTTTAGGGCGAAAAGTCTATAAGGTAAAACAAAAGAAAACAAAACTAAAAATAGAAGTAATTTAAACTTTAAATCCCAGATGTACTTCATACTTTCAAAATCATACCAGCTTTCTAATTTCTATCAATCTCTTTATTTAGAAAAAATTATAAAAGATTGTTTTTAGGGAACCTAAAAAATAACATTTTTCTTGACTTTTTAATATTTAATGAATAAACTTTAATCATACAAATATTAGTAGAGGGGGTGTAAGATGGGTTTTTCATTAATATTTATTCTTATAATTATTTTACTTTTTTTACAAGCCTCAATTAAAATTATTAACGAATACGAAAGGGCTGTAGTTCTTAGATTAGGAAAATTTCATAAGGTAAAGGGGCCTGGGTTAATTCTACTTATTCCAGTAATTGATAGAATGAGAAAGATTGACCTGAGAACAGTTACCTTAGATGTACCGCCACAGGAGGTTATAACAAGAGATAATGTATCAATTAGAGTTAGTGCAGTAGTTTACTTTCGGGTAATTGATCCTGACAAAGCCTTCTTACAAGTTGAAGACTACTATTATGCTACAAGTCAGCTTGCTCAGACCACCCTAAGAAGTGTCTGCGGTCAAGCTGAATTAGATGAAATCTTAGCAGAAAGAGAAAAGTTAAATATTAAATTACAAGAGATTTTAGATGCTGATACAGAACCTTGGGGCGTTAAGGTTTCTAAAGTTGAGATTAAAGAAATTGATCTACCTGAGGAGATGAAAAGAGCTATGGCAAAACAGGCTGAAGCGGAGAGAGAAAGAAGGGCAAAAATTATTAGTGCTGATGGAGAATATCAAGCTTCAAAGACTTTACTTGAAGCAGCTAAAATTATGGCAGAAAATCCCATCACTTTACAGTTGCGCTATCTTCAAACTTTAACAGAAATTGCCACTGAGAAAAACTCTACTATTTTATTTCCATTGCCTATTGAGATACTTAAAGCTCTTATCAAAAAAGAGGATGTTTCTAAAGCATAAATCAAGAATTTTTTCACATAATATCGGCAATTTCAAAAAAATAAAATAAAAAAGGAGGTATAACATGGATAAAGAAACAATTAAAAGTTTTGCTGAAAAGTATGAAGATATTAGAGAATTATTCGAAAGGCATCAAAGCTTAGAAAGAGAATTGGAAGAATTGAACAAAAAACTTTATTTAACCACTGAAGAAGAAATAAGAGAGAAACAAATAAAATTAGAAAAGCTTACTTTAAAGGAAAAAATATATGCACTAATCAAAAAATACCAGAAGGAGGGAGCCTAAGTTGGGTGAGATAATGACTGGCGCTAAAATGATCGTTGAAGCTTTAAAAAGAGAAGGTGTAGAGGTTATTTTTGGTTATCCTGGCGGGGCTGTAATAGATATCTACGATGAATTATATAAAACGAAAGATATACATCATGTCTTAGTTAGACATGAACAAGGAGCTGTACATGCTGCTGATGGTTATGCTCGTTCCACAGGAAAGGTGGGGGTGGCTTTAGTAACCTCAGGTCCTGGCGCTACTAATACAGTTACAGGTATTGCAACTGCTTTTATGGATTCCATTCCTGTAGTTGTTTTAACTGGGCAAGTTCCTACAAAACTTATAGGAAATGACGCCTTTCAGGAAGTTGATACAACAGGTATTACAAGGCCCATTACTAAACATAACTTTTTAGTAAAAAAAATTGAAGATTTACCAAGAATTATAAAAGCAGCTTTCTTTATTGCTAAGACAGGGCGACCAAGGCCAGTACTTATAGATATTCCCAAGGATATTCAACAAAGTAAAGGTGAGTTTAATTATCCTGAAGAGATTCGTTTAAGAAGTTATAATCCCAATTACGAACCCCATATAAAACAAATTGAA
>JBKBJB010000104.1:1871-3432 GCA_046294055.1 Caldimicrobium sp. | reverse complement strand
GGCTTTGCTCATGCTAGAGGACAATTCATTTTTACGATGGACGGAGATGGTCAAAATGATCCAATATATATTAAACAGCTCCTTCAAAAATTAGAAGAGGGCTATAAAGTTGCAACAGGCTACCGCCTAAAACGCAAAGAACCTCTTTTCACAAAAAAGATCCCCTCTTTTATAGCTAATCGTCTAATAGTTCTTATATCAGGAGTTAGAGTAAGAGATAACGGATGTTCTCTTAAGGGCTATGTGGCAGAGGTACCCAAAAGATATCAAATTCCGCAGGGGTTCCATCGCTTTCTTCCTGCCTTTTTTGGCGTAAAAAATGAAGAAGTTATTGAAATCCCTGTTATAGATCGAAAAAGACATTGGGGAAAATCTCACTATGGACTGAAAAGAACTATTGAAGTGTTAAGAGACCTCATAACCTTTCCTTTTTTAAAAAATTCAACCTTTTATGAGAAATTTTTTAAATTTTGGAGTTATCTACATCTTTTCTTAGCTATAACCTTTGGTATATGGTTATTTCTAAAAGCTTCTACGATTATCTTCCTCATAGAAACGGCTCTGCTTTTGGGTTTTTTTGTGAGTAGAATTATTTATAAAAATCTAAAAAGATTTAACTTAGCTCAAGTAGAAGGGGTTTATAAAGTAGAAGAGATATAAATTATGAATAACTTGGGCAAAAAAACCTTCCTTACCATTATATTTTTCATTTTTTTTACAGTTTTATTTTATTTTCCCTATCTTGGTGAAAAGGAATTTCAAGGAGAAGAGGGAAGAAGGGTCATAGTGGCAATTACGATGATCGAGACTGGAGAATATTTTATTCCCCAAATACTTAGTGAACCCTATTTTTATAAGCCCCCGCTTTACAACTGGGTTATTGCTTCATTTTTTAAAATAACCAATGACTATTCAGAACAAACAGCTCGAGCTACCTCTACCCTTTCCGTTCTTATTACTGCCCTATTTTTAACTTTTCTCTGGAGGAAAATAATCTCCGCCTCTAATGAAAGAAAAAATTCTCTTCCCTTTACACTTTCTCTTTTACCAGGCTTAATTTTCCTTACAACACCCGAGGTCATAGATAAAGCCCTTCGCTCCGAAATTGATGCTTTCTATACCATGCTTATCACCTTTGGGCTCTTTCTATGGTTCTATTACCACGAGGTTAAAAATAAAAAATATTTAGCCTTTTTCTTCTTAGGCATTTTTTTAGGTTTAGGCATTATAACTAAAACTTTTCAAGCTATAATTTTCTTTTACCTTGCCTTTATTCCCTATCTTTTGTGGCAAAAGAGAATTAGAGAATTCTTTACTTTTCCTCATCTCTTAGGGGTTATCACGATGATTTTTATTTTTTCACTCTGGGCCATTCCTGTAAGTTTAAAAATAGGCTTTATGCCCTTTTTAAAGGCTTGGATTGCTGAATATAAGTCTGCAGCTGTAGCTAATGAAATGCAGGTTTTACAACATTTTGAAAGTTTTACTCTTTACTTTCTTACAGACTATTCACCCTGGCTTTTATTCTTGCTTTTCTATAAAGGAACAAAGCTCAGGCAAT
>JBKBJB010000104.1:0-1861 GCA_046294055.1 Caldimicrobium sp. | reverse complement strand
CCCTTCTTTGGAAACTCTTTCTTTTTTCAGGCTTTGCTTTTGCCTTTGCCTACCTTTTTCATCTTGTCTTCGTTGGGTCGCGTTTAAGATATATCTTACCCTCAGTGTGCGGTTTTGTCTTTCTTGTAAGCCTTGTTATTTATTATCTCTCTCAGTATGACCTTCCTAAGCCCAAGTTCTTAAAAGTTCTTGTGAAAGGATTTTCTATAATTAATGTGTTTCTCAGTGTTCTTTTTCTTTTTTATTTACAAAATAAAAATTTACCTATACCAAGTATATTTTATTTGATCCATCTGGGGTTTATTCTTTTAAATCTAATCGTTTTTATAAAATTTGAGCCTTCTATAAAACCACTTCTTTGGTACTTAGTCTTCTATGTTTTTCTCCTAAAACACCTTTATGTATTCTTTTATTATCCTCTTCATCAAGTCAAAATGAATTATCACAGAAAGGCAGCTGTTGAGATTGGAAATATGTTAAAAACTAAAAATCAAAAGGAACTATACCTTTGCAAAACCCTACCCCCTGATCTCATCTATTATTTAAAATATCGCTATAAAATGGTAGATGGGTTAATCTATATTAGGGACTGCAGAAATCTTCCTCCCAAAAGTTTCATCATAGTTATGCAAAAAGATTATGACCTAAATTGGGATAGGTCTGTTAAGGCTATTCCTTTTAAGATTAGGGAGAAAAGGTATTATCTTCTTTATAAGGAATAAGCCTTAGCTTTTTCAATCTTTTTTGCCTTTTATAATTGATTAAGTCCTTAAAGTAAGAAAAAAGGTCTTTTTCTAAAGTAGAATAAAAGCTTTGATATGTCTTAAAAAGAAAGTAATCAACTTGGGGAAGACCTATCCATTCTAAGGTCATAGCAAGGGGTGCTAAATCTTTAAGTCTCTCTTTAGGATTTAGCTTCCTTTTATAAAACGAGAGACCATCTAAATCAAAAATTTTAAAACCCTCCTCTTTCTTATAATAAAAATTTGTAAATTTAGTATCTCCTAAAAAAATACCCTTTTCATGTAAGGTATAAAGAAAATAAACTAACTCTTGTAAGAGCTCCTTATTAGCACTAAAGTCTTCTATAAAATTTTCTTCATTTAAAAAACCTTGAGAGATAAAAGGTGTGACTATCCCACCTAAAAAAGTATTTCGTGAAAACATAGACTTAAAGGGAGATTGATAGAATATAAAAAGGGAAGTAAGGTGCGGGACCTTTAATTTTTCAAGGTATCTATAATTCTTTATGTAGGCTTTTGGCCTATTTTTTTTAAAAAATCTCTTCATATAGAGTTTGACACAGAGAGAAGGAGATTCCTCGTCAAAAAAAGTGAGGGTAAAAAAAAGATGGGAGGCACACTTTTTTTTAAGGTTTAGAGAAAAGGGGGTCTCAAAAAGTTTTTCTAAAAAAACCTTCCCTTCAGGTGCTAAATAAAAAACTCTATAATCCTTCCAATTGGGAAATAAGGCATTCCACATAGTTATCCCAGGTCAAAAATTTTATAGATTCATAACAAATTTTAGGGTCCCATTTGGTATTTATAGCTTTAAGAATTTTTAATTTTAGATCCTCTTTATCTAAATTTGTAATAAACCCGTTTAGCTCTTCTTGAATAAACTCGCTTGTTCCGTCATAAATAGAAGTTATAACAGGAGTGCCTGATGCCAAAGCTTCTAAAGTGGATAAAGCACCAGGATCATAAAGAGTGGGTAAGACAAAGAGATCAGAGAGCGCATAAAATTTTTCTATCTCCAAAACTTTACCTAAATAATAAACATTATCTTCTGAGCGTCCCTCTTTTCCAGCGATGAGGAGTTTAACTTTTTTTGGAAGCTCTGGCATTATTTCTAATAAAAG
>JBKBJB010000103.1:0-3442 GCA_046294055.1 Caldimicrobium sp. | reverse complement strand
AATGGAAAATAAGTGTTTAAAAAAACTTAAAGGTTTATATGTGATTACTGATGATAGGTTAACACCATACGAAGGTGGACTTATTTTTCAAAAAGTAGAGCTAGCTTTGAAAGGAGGAGCAAAAATTGTGCAGTTGCGTGATAAAAATGCCCCAAAAAAGGCTTTAATACCTGTTGCAGAGAAATTAAAAGAACTTTGTGAAAAATATAAAGCTCTTTTTATTGTTAACGATTATATAGATATAGCAAAAGGAGTAGAGGCAAATGGTGTTCACATAGGAAAAGAGGATGTCTCTTTAGAAAAGGCTTTAAGAGAACTTCCTGGGAAAATAATAGGTGTTTCCTGCTATGGAAGTTTGGAGAGGGCCCTTATGGCTGAAAAGATAGGGGCAAGTTATGTAGCGTTTGGTAGTTTTTTTCCTTCTCCAACGAAACCAGAAGCCTCCCTTGTGCCCCTGGAACTTATAAAAAAAGCCAAAAAAACTCTAACCATACCTATTTGTGCGATAGGAGGTATTACCTTAGAGAGAGCAAAACCTTTAGTAGAATTGGGAGCAGATATGCTTGCAGTGATTAGCGATATATGGAGAGCACCTTCCATTGAAGAAAGAGCTAAAGCTTATGCTAAACTTTTTCTTGAAGTCCAGACTAAGGAGTAAGGCTTCTATCTAAGGTCCAAGCAGATTCCTCTTTTATGAGGACCTCTTTTCCTAAATTTTTAGCTTTATTTAGAATATCTTCATGAGCTAATATATCTCCTCTTTTGTCAATACCTCTAAAAAAAAGACCTCCTACATATCTGCCCCAACAGGCATCCATCACAAATTTAAAGGTCCTAACCAAGGCCTCAAATAGCTTATCACCCTTAGTGGCTCCTAAGCCCAAAAGGATTCCCTTTGGAACTTTTTTATAAGGATGAGGCTTATTTAGAATATATTTACAAACCCAAAAGGCTTGAAACCTTTCAAAAAATGCTTGTAATTTAGCAGGATGACTATAAAAAAAAATAGGTGTAGCAACAACTATTAGGTCAGAGGTTAAGATTTTTTTATATAGCCCTGTCATATCATCATTAAGAATACATTCTCCTAAATGCTCACATTCTCCACAGGCAATACAAGGCGAAAAATTTAAATCATAAAGAGAAATTTTTTCAACCTTTCCAGAGGCTTCTTTTACACCTTCAATAAAGGCATTTAAGAGGATTTCAGAATTGCCACCCTTCCTCGGACTACCATGAACAGCAAAGATTTTCATTAATCATTTATGAACTGTCTTTTTTATTACTGAATGAACTAAAGTAAAAACTTCTTCAAAAGTAGCTGGAGAGCATCTCCCCATTTCAATAAATTTGATAACTATCTCTTTTGTTACTTTTAGGATCATGTCATCAAGAGGTGATAGGGCCTCTTGATGTGAAGGTGACCTTTTATCCATAGAAATAATCTTTTCGTGTGCCATGTGCGTAGCTTACTAAATGATTTATTATTTGTCAAGTATATGCCAAAAAATCCCTTAACCAAAAGTTTTTTAAATTAAATTAAAAAATTAAGAAAAATCGAACTAAAAATGAAAAATCTTGTTCAAAGTAAATTTTTGGGTATTATTTATTTTTGTGAAATATTTAAAATTTATTATAATAAAATTTAGGGATAGGGAATGAAGAGGATTATTATCAAAATAAAGGATTTTTTGGTTAATAGAAGTCTTTTTTGGAAAACAGGATTTATTGTAGGGCTTTGGGCAATAATCAATGTAGCTCTTTCTCTCTATTATTTGAGAGTGCTTTTGGAAATCTCAGCTAATCCTCAGAAAGTACAACTACACATTGAATTTCTTAAAGAACTTTTTTATTTAGTTTTTTTGTTACAATTGATTTTCCTTATCTGGGGAGGTTTAGTTTTTTGGTTTTTTATAAAAAAGCCTTTAAATAAAATAAACTCCAATTTAGAAAACCTCATTTATAACCCTGAGGGCATTGATAAAAGTAAATTATTAAGAATTCCTTTTAAGGATGAAATAGGAAATGTCATTGAGAAAGTTAATACTATTTTGCTTAATTTTAAGGACATGCAAATTTTTAAACATGTTATAGAAAATGATGAATCTATAGAGGATATTTATGAAAGATTAGGAGAGCAAATTAAAAGATTGTCTTTTGTAAGTTTTGTGATTTATGAAGTTTCAAATTCTCAGAATACTATGAGACCGGTGTTTAAGAGTGATGAAGAGATAGAGGTAAATAGTGAAAAACTTTTTAATGCTGATAAATGCCGTGCAAAGAGGACAGGAAAAATAGTAACTTCCCTTGAGGCCTCACATGTTTGTAAACTTTATGAATACATAGATATTACTCATCATTATTGTATACCAATTCTTGCAGGAAATAAGGTCTTAGGAATAGTAGAAATCCATTTGCCTATGACGGAAGAAACCTTAGCTACTAAAAAATTTAGGGAAAAGCTTGTTTTGTTACAAAAATATATAGACGAGACAGCTCCTGTGATTGAATCAAGACGCTATGCGGAAGCACTAAAGGAGCAAACTTACAAAGATTCACTTACAAATTTACATAACCGCAGGTTCTTTGAAGGAATTATTGATAATCTTACTGCCCAAATTTTGAGAAGAGGCACCGTTTTAGGAATCCTTATGTGTGACTTAGATTATTTTAAATCCATTAATGACAAATATGGACATGAAGTAGGAGATTTAGTCTTAAAGGAATTGGGCCAAGTTTTAAGTAATAATGTGAGAAAATCAGACCTTGTAATTAGATTTGGAGGAGAAGAATTTTTAGTTCTTTTAATAGATGTAAGAGCAGGAGAGGGAGAAAAAGTGGCAGAAACATTAAGAAGAGCAGTAGAAATGCATGAGTTCAAAACTCCTAAAGGAATAATAAAAAGGACTATTTCCATTGGGGTTGCTGAATTCCCTACAGATACTTCCGCTATTTGGGAAGCAATAAAGTTTGCAGATATTGCCTTATACAAGGCAAAAGAAGCGGGAAGAAATAAGGTAGTACGATTTACTAAAGAGTTTTGGCCCGAGGAAGAATATTAAGAAAGACTATGTGAAAAATTTTATGACTATGGATATGCCTATATCCTTTTTATTAAACAATAAGGCAATAAATTTAATTATTGAATCTATTCCTTGGCTCTTTTTTGTAACTGATGAACACTTTAATTTAATTTATGCAAACAGGAGTTTCAAAGACTTACTTCAAATTGATGTGGTGGAAGGAAAAAAGTGTTATGAAATTTTATGTGATAGAACTGCGCCTTGTAAAGGTTGTCCTATTCCTTTACTGGAAAAAGAAGGAGAAGACGAAGTTTATTCTCCGAAGTTAGGACGTTATTTTAAAAAAATTTATAAAAAGGTTATTTCCCCTGATGGTAAGGTTTATACATGTATTTTATGCATAGATATTACAGAGGAAA
>JBKBJB010000102.1:0-3555 GCA_046294055.1 Caldimicrobium sp. | reverse complement strand
AAAAGGCAAGCCAAACATAAAATAAAATTTAATTTTTTTTACAGAAGTGCCTTTTAATCTTTCTAACGTATCAATTATAAAATCATTGGAAATAACTTTATTAATTACCCTTTTTAATTTGTAAGAAGCCACCTCTGGGGCAAGGGCAATGCTTTTTGTAGTTTTAAGTAAGGAGATAAAAGCCTCATTTAAAGCATCTAATCTTAAAGAAGAAAAAGTAAGGGTAACACCTTTTTTTAAAAGAACCTCACCTAAGGCTATTACTTCCTCTCTATCTACAAATTCTAATCCCACTATTCCCACTTTACTCCCTGAAGGAATTCCCTCTATTTTACTCAAAAGAGCCTCTTTTCTAAATCCTCTTGGTGGTCTATAAATAAATCCTGCTAAACAAAATCTACAAGCTCTTCCACATCCTCTTGATACCTCCAAAAGATAACTTTCTTTAAATTGGGCTTTTCCTGAGATAAGTTTTGTTAAAATAGGTTCTTTTAGTACATCCTTTTTAGCCACTTTTACACCTTTCTTAGAATTCTTAAGTTTGTTCAAAGAATGGAAAGAAAGAAAAAAATCAAACTGAGATAGTTTTTCTAAGAGCACCTCTTTATTAAAAGCATGTTCTAAAAAAAGAGGAACAACCCTTTCTTCCATAGCCTCCCATTCACCTAAGAGAAAACCATCTAAAAAAGAAAAAAGAGGAAAGGGGTTGCTCCAGGTGGCAATACCTCCTCCTAAAAGGATTTCTTTTCTCTTTGTAGAGTTTAGCTCAAGACCTTCTTTTAAAAGAATTTTCAAAACCTTTACATAATCCCCTTCAAAGGGGATAGAAAATAACCACAAGGGGAAATCTTTAAGTGGTCTATTGTTTTCTATAGACCTTATTTTATCCTCTTCATAAAAAAATCTTTCACAAACTATTTCTTCATAACTGTTTAATTTCTCATAGAGGTATAAAAAACCAAGATTTGACATACCAATCTCGTATTTATTTGGGAAAATAAGAGCAATAGGAAGCCTTCTCTTCCACTTCTTTCTTATATAATTTTTTTCATATTTTAAATAATCTCCTTTCATCTCTCCCTTTTATACTACCCCTTAAAAGAATTTTAGTTTATATTTAGGGAAGATGCAAATAAAAGCATATTGGCTACTTTTAATAGGTTTTTTTATAGGTGCTCTTTTTATTATAGGCTTTTCTGAAAAAAAAGAAAAAATCCCGAAAAAAGAGATTCCTCTTCTTACTACAGGTAAGCCTGAATTATGTTTGCTCTGCCACGAGGAAAAAATCCAAGAAAAAGCCCATAGCCGAGAAATTTTAGGGTGTTCAAGCTGCCATTTAGGAAACCCTTTGGCTAAAACAAAAAAGGAAGCGCATAAAGGTATTATTAAAAATCCCTCAGACCTTAGGGTTATTCACAAAACTTGCGGCCAACCCAATTGTCATCCCTCAGACATAAAAAAAGTCAGACATTCTCTTATGGCAACTAATCATGGAATTATAAAAAGGCTACTTTTTATATTCAGTGAAGAAAAAATTCTAAAAAAATTACCAAGTATATCAGTATGGGATCTCTATGAAAAGAGAAATAATGAATTATTAGTTAAATCCTCGGCTTTAGATTATTATAAAAAACTTTGCGGATCCTGTCACCTTTATCTTGATAAAAACCAATGGAAAGGATATGGCTTTTTATCTGAAAAAGGGGGAGGCTGTTCAGCTTGTCATCTTATAGGATCATTAGATGATATAAAAACTAAAAAACTTCATCCAAAATTAACTAAGGAAATCTCTTTAGAAAAATGTGTAAAATGTCACAATAGAAGTGGAAGAATTGGTTTTACCTATCAAGGGCTCTATGAAAGCCCCCAAGGTGGAATTTATCATAAATTATGGATTGATGGAAGGGAACTACTTAAAATTGAGCCGGATGTCCACTTTAAAGCTGGTCTTCACTGTATAGATTGCCACATCCGTGAAGAAATTATGGGTGACGGAAAGTTTTACACAGATATTGAGAAAGCCATAGAAATAAGCTGTGAAACCTGCCATAGAGGAGAACTCTTAACTAAAAAAGGAAAAAGCCTTCCTCACATACTTAAAAAAGAGGGAAAATTCTATCTCAAAGGAAAACTTTCAAAGAAAGAACATTTAATAAAAGGACCTTCTGGAAGTTGTACTAATCCTCTTCATAGGAGATTATCCTGTTCAGCTTGTCATTCTAAATATATGCCACAATGCATGGGCTGTCATATAAAATACGACCCTCGCGATACTCATATGGATAAAATTTTAGCCAAAGAAACATTTGGGCTTTGGGAGGAATATGAAAGCTATAGAAGAATAAGCGACCCACCTTTGGCTATAAAAGAAAATAAAATTGTACCAGTTGCCCCAGGCTGCCAAGATTTTATAACCCTTTTAGACAAAAAGGGCAGATCCATTAGATACATAGAAAGTTTTACATGGGCTTATTTTGAACCTCATTCCACTCAAAAAAAAGGAAGGTCCTGCGAATCTTGTCATCAAAACCCAATGAGCCTTGGTCTGGGCTATGGAAATGTATTTCTAAAAAATGGTAATTTCCATTTTGAGCCCCTGGAAAAAACGCTTACTCCTACTGCCTTAAGACTTTCTCAAATAATTAATGAAAATGGCAAACTCTTAGTAAAATTTAATCGTCCCCATATGAGAGGCTTTAATAGCGAGGAATTATATAGAATTTTAAGAGTTGGTATATGTTTAGAATGTCATAAAGAAAAAGATAAGATTTATCGACAGTGGAAAAGTAACCTTTCCTGCCCCAAATTCCCTAACCTTTAATTTTTAATCAAGCTTACAGCCTAACTATCTTTAATAGTTCCTCAAATCCTCTAACTTTAAACATTATAACTATAGTTGCTGTTATCTTTGTATACATCCCAGAGGTTCAGTTTTTCTTTTTAACAAGATTGTGCTAAAATTACTAATTTAAGAAGGGGTGGTTGCTAAACCTTCTGGAGAAGGTGATGAAAGTAGCAATACATATTTCTCATGAAGCTCTTTATAAAATAGGTGGAATAGGGGAGGTTTTAATTGGGATATCAACTGCCCCATCTTATCAGAATTTTTTTGACAAAACCCTTTTTTATGGACCTCTTTTTGAATATATAGGGTCTGCATCAACTCGTCTTGGGAAAGATGGTATTGTTTACTATTCCAGCAAAGACAACTACGATATAGGACACTTTACTCAACTTTTTAAACCCCTTTTAGAAAAATATAATATAGATATTGTCTATGGCAAAAGAAAAATCTTAAGTGAATTCAACCCCTCTCGAACAGCTAATGTAGATGTCCTCTTAGTAGATATCACCCAAATGAGAAAGGATCTAATAGACTTTCAAAAATTTCTTTTTTGGGAACAATTTAGATTACCTTCTGATAAATACGAAAGAGATTGGGATTATGAACAATACTTTCGCTTAAGCTTGCCTTATTTAGAATTTTTAAATTTACTCTATCCCAAAGCCCAACAGTTTTTTCATTTTAGTCATGAATATATGGGAATTCCCTGC
>JBKBJB010000101.1:0-3580 GCA_046294055.1 Caldimicrobium sp. | reverse complement strand
GATGTTAATTATGTGAATGCCTTAATCAAAGCTAAAGAAAGGAATATAAAAATTTTAGAGGTAAAAACAGAGGAAACAGAGGATTTCACCTCTCTTATAAGTTTAACTGTAAAACATACTCATGGGAAAACCTTAGTTGAGGGAGCCCTTTTTGGGAAAAAAGAGCCGCGGATCGTTAGAATCAATGGTTTTCGCTTAGATGCTTTACCTGAAGGACATATGCTCTACATTTTTAATGAAGACCGCCCAGGTGTTATTGGGAAAATTGGCACCATTTTAGGAAAGCACAATTTAAACATTTCTCGCATGTATGTGGGCCAGGATCCAATGAAAAAAAGAAATGTTATCCTCTTAAGTTTAGATACACCCCCTACAAAGAAGGCTTTAGAAGAACTGAAACGAGAAGAGTCCCTTTACTTAGTGAAACCATTAGAAGTTTAGGGTATATGTCTCACAATTTAAGAGGTTTTACCTTAGAAGAGCTTCAAAGATTAATTGTAGATTTGGGAGAACCCCTTTATAGGGGAAAACAAGTATATCACTGGATTACTGCCAAAGCAGCAGTTAGCTTTGAAGAAATGACAGATTTACCTAAAGCTTTAAGAGAAAAACTAAAAAATCATTTTGACCTTTCTCTGCCAGAGGTGGTTCAAAAAGTCTCTGACGAAGAAGGAACCACTAAATTTGTTCTCAAATTAGTGGATGGGAAAATTATTGAAATGGTGCTTATTCCCGAAAGGGATCATTTTACCCTTTGTGTTTCCACTCAAGTGGGATGTGCTATGGGGTGTGCCTTTTGTCTCACTGGGAAATCGGGATTTATAAGAAATTTAGAAACTTCTGAAATTATCTCACAAGTTTTAATAGCTAAAAGGTTTTTAAAAGAGAGGGGAGAGGTGCTTCCTTTAAGAAATATCGTATTTATGGGGATGGGGGAGCCTTTAGCTAATTATAAAAATCTGCTTAAGGCTTTACAAATCTTAGCGGACAAGGAGGGCTTTAATTTTTCTCGTAAGAGATTAACTGTCTCTACTGTGGGTTTAGCGGATAAAATGCTTGCCTTAGCTAAGGATTTTCCAGTAGCCCTTGCCCTTTCTTTGCATGCTACTACGGATGAATTAAGAAGAAAACTTATGCCAATTGCTCAAAGATATCCCATAAAGAGCCTCCTTGAGGTATTAAAAGTTTTTCCAAGAATTAAAAAGGGAAGACACACGATTGAATATGTGCTTCTAAAAGGTATAAATGATAGCTTAGAGGATGCTTATAGATTAGCTAAGCTATTTAAGGGTATGCCTGTTAAGATAAATCTTATACCTTTTAATCCTCATCCAGAGCTACCCTTTAAGAGGCCAGATGACTTTGTAATAGAGAATTTTCAGAAGGTTTTGTTATCTCAAGGGATATTAACAACAGTGAGAAAGAGTAAGGGGCTGAAGATTTTTGCAGCTTGTGGGCACCTTAGTACCAAACACCAGCAATTTCAAAACCACAATTTTCACAACACTTCATCTTCTTTAGCCTGTTCTCTAACACTGTAAAGCCATATCTTCTTATTAAAAGGGCACCACATTTAGGGCAATATGTATTTTCTTTATCATTTCCAGGGACGTTTCCAACATAGATAAACTGAAGCCCTTCCTCTTTGCCGATGACATAGGCTTTCTCTAAAGTTTCTGTAGGGGTGCTTGGTTTATTAAGCATTTGGTACCGAGGAAAGAACCTGGAAATATGCCAAGGGGTATCGGGCCCAAGTTCATCTCTTATAAATCGCACAAGCGCTCTTAACTCCTTTTCATCATCATTTTCTTGAGGGATAAGTAATGTAGTAATCTCCACCCAAATGCCAACCTTTTTTAGATAAACTAAATTTTCAAGGACAGGTTTAAGCTTCGCCTTGCATATTCTATGATAAAAATCTTCAGTAAAAGCCTTTAAATCAACATTTATGCCGTGCAAATATTCTTTTATGGCTTCAATAGCTACTTTGCTCATATAGCCATTAGAAACAAAAACATTTTTAAGTCCTTTTTTTGCAGCAAGTTTACAGCAATCCAAAGCAAACTCAAAGAAAATGGTAGGCTCCGTGTAGGTGTAAGAGATGCTTTTGGCACCAAGCATTAAAGCACTTTCTACAATGTTTTCAGGAGACCTTGTTTCTCCAGGAAAGTCCCCAGGATAAAGATGAGGGTACTGGGAAATTTCGAAGTTTTGACAAAAACTACATCTAAAATTACATCCTACCGTGGCAATAGAATAAGAGGTTGAGCCAGGAAGAAAATGATAAAGTGGCTTTTTCTCGATGGGGTCTAAATTTTCTGCAACCACCTTGCCATAAACCATTGAATAAAGAATGCCCTGTTTATTAATTCTTACTCCACAAACCCCGCTTTTTCCCTCAGGAATAAGACAATGATGATTACAAAGATGACAGCGAACCTTGTTTTCTTCTAATTTTTCATAAAAGAGAGCAGCTCTCATTCCTCTGTCTTTAATTCATATTAAGCTTTCTTGGACCTAAAGTCAAGTTAAAAAATTTTTATAGGTGCTCTTCCTTTTAAAAAACTCCTCTTTTCGAAGGGTTATTATGGGTTTTTGGGTAGGTTGAGGTATTGGTTAAGCTTAGACTGGAGTAAGAAAATAAAAGGCAAGGCTTGGCAAGGAGAGAGATTTGGTGTAAAGTTATGAAATCAAAATTAAAGGAAAAGAAATAGGTGAGGAAGTAAAGGAATAAACTCCTTCAGGGATGAAAAATTTTGAAATAGTTTATTTTGAGATATAGGGGGATTTATGGGAAAAATTAAATTGAAAGAGGATTTTTCTCTTCTTGTTCCTGATGATCCAGAAATAGCTTATATAGAAGGGGACGGAATTGGGCCAGATATTACCAAAGCTATGATAAAAGTGGTAAATGCTGCTGTTGAAAAGGCTTACTCTGGAAAAAGAAAGATTCTTTGGAGAGAAGTTTTGGCAGGAGAGAAGGCTTTTCGCGAAACCGGACACTATCTTCCTGAAGAGTCTCTGAATATCATTAAAGAATGCGTGGTAGCTATAAAGGGACCTCTTACTACTCCAGTAGGTGGAGGTTTTAGGAGTATTAATGTTACATTGCGGCAGGTCCTTGACCTTTACGCTTGTATAAGACCTGTTAAATGGATTCCTGGGACGCCAAGTCCTGTAAAGGAGCCTCAAAAGGTAAATATGGTCATCTTTAGAGAAAACACAGAAGATGTCTATGCAGGCATTGAATATCAAGCTAATTCCCCAGAGGCAAAGAAATTGATAGAATTTATTTATGAAAATTTTGGTAAAAGAATAAGAGAGGATTCAGGGATAGGAATAAAGCCTATCTCCCCATTTGGTACAAAAAGACTTGTAAGAAAGGCTATAAAATATGCTTTAGAGAATGGACTGCCCAGTGTCACCCTTGTTCACAAAGGAAACATTATGAAGTTTACAGAGGGCGCTTTTAGAGCTTGGGGATATGAAGTAGCAAAAGAGGAGTTTCCCAATGAAACTGTAGCTGAGGAAGAAATTCCTACGAGGTTTCCCGAGGGAGTACCACAGGGTATTGTAGTGA
>JBKBJB010000100.1:0-3650 GCA_046294055.1 Caldimicrobium sp. | reverse complement strand
ACTAATCTTCCTTCTTTAACTAAATTTTTTATAATTTTCCGTATTTCTTCACGCTTTCCTTTGGGAATTCCTAATAAATGATATATTTCTTTTAAAAGAAGAGCTTTTTTAGATTTTTGAAAAAGGGATATAATGAAATCTTCTGAAATTGCTTTACCTTTGGGCAAATATGTTTAGGGCAAATTTAAATATTTTATAGCTTTATCAATCTCTTCATCAGAAGAAGTTATATGTAATCCTGCCTTAGGCCCTTTTCTTATAAGGTCTCTTAATTGAGCACCAGTTGTTATCTTTTTCTCCTTTACATATTTTTCAAGACTGTCTTTTCCTTTATGACATTTTAAACATTTAAAATCTTCAGCAGAAATTACCTTTTGTTCTTTAAAGGTATAAACAGATACTATTATAAATAAACCAAGAGCAATTATAGGTAAAGAATAGAAAATTATAAAATTTTTTTTCATATTTTATATTGTAAATTCTTTTTGTAAAATGTCAATAAAATTGAGAAACAGACTCAGACTTAAAATTCTTTTAAAACTACACTTATTCTTGGGAGGATTAAATTTAAGCCTACAATTATTCTATTTAGTATAGTAAAAAGTAGCACTTCTTAGAGAGAAAATTAATTTAGTTTTGCTTATAAGATTGTATAATAGCGAGAATTGGATTATAATTAGAGAAGCAGGATCGGGGTGTAGCTCAGCCTGGTAGAGCGCTGGCTTCGGGAGCCAGGGGTCGGAGGTTCAAATCCTCTCACCCCGATTTTCCTATAATATTTAAGCATTCAACAGCTAATGCAGTTGTTTCTAAATAAGAAATTCCCCCTGGCTTTCTGCTATATCCCCCATCATTATTCTTACATGCTCTAAGGAACTCTAAAACTTTAGTAGTTATTTCCCCTTTTAACCTCTTTATTTCCTTAAGCATTTTTACTGCATAATAGGTATTTTCAAGATAGGAAGTAGTTTTAGGGTAAAAGCCAAAACCACCATCACCATTTTGACTCTCTATTATAAAGTTCTCATATTTTTTCCACAATTTTTTATTTATTTTTCCTAAATAATATAGGTCTTCAAGTGTTTTAAAAGACGCCTCTGATAAAGATTGTAATATAATATTTTTAAGATTTTGAACATTAAATTCTATACTTAAATAGCAAAATGCAAATAATCTTTTATTATTGCTTTTTAATTTACTGAAATTTTGCATAATATTTGAAAATATTTCCTTTGTATTTTGTGGATAAGGTTTTTCTAAAAATTTATAAATTCTGATAATTCTATATAGAGCTAAGGGATCAATAAGATTTTCATTAAAATTAGTAAGAAAGGTTAAGATTTTATGAGATAAATTTTTTAAAGTTATAGGATCAGTATAAAATAGGGCTTTCGTTCCGTAATAGGTATCTTCAAGGGTAGGTGGCAATGATGGTGTAGCTCCAAAGCCTCCACTTTCCTCTTTAAAGCGCTCTAAGATAAATTTTTTAATTTTAATTAAGTCAGACATTTTAAATTAAAATTATTAACTAAAGACGGCACTAACACAAAGAAAATGATGCTTAAAAATGACAGAATTTTTAAAAAAATCTTGTGCAAAAAATATCACATCAAAAAGTTTACTTAATTTTTTTAAAAATAAAAGAGATAAGTGTATTGCTTTTTAAGAGCCGTTCTTTATAATAAAAAAGAAATTTGAGAGATTTAGGATGAGAAAAGTTGCTCTAATCTATGATGAAATTTTTTTAAAACATAATCCAGGAAACTGGCATCCTGAAAGTCCGTATAGATTAGAAAGTATTTTAAAGAGGGTTGAAAGGGAGGATATAAAAAATTTAGTAGAAATTTTGCCACCAGAGAAAGCCACAAAGGAAGAAATCTTATGGAACCATACAGAAGAACTTTACGAACTTATAGCTCAAACTTCAGGGAAGTCCTATTTTACTTTAGATCCAGATACATCAACTAATGAATATTCTTTTGAATCTGCTCTTTATGCAGTAGGTGCTCAAAAAAAGGCACTAAAATTACTTTTTGAAAATAAATTTGACTATGTTTTTGCTTTAGTAAGGCCACCTGGGCATCATGCTGAAAGAGATCGTGCCATGGGTTTTTGCCTATTTAATAATGTAGCTTTAGCAGCCTATTATGCTAAACATTATCATGGTTTAAATAGAATTCTTATAATAGATTTTGATTTACATCATGGAAATGGCACCCAAAAATCATTTTACGACGATCCTGAGGTAATGTTTTTTTCTACTCACCAATACCCCTTTTATCCAGGAACTGGTAACTACACAGAAATTGGTACCAAAGACGGAAGAGGATATAATATCAATGTCCCTCTAAAATCAGGCTTAGGAGACAACGAGTTTATCTTTTTTTATAAAGAGCTTTTAGAGCCTATTTCACTACAATTTAAACCACAAATAATTTTAGTCTCTGCAGGGTTTGATTCTTTAAAAGGAGATCCCTTAGGAGGATTAAATCTTACATTACAAGGTTTATCAAACATTATAAAAATTGTGCAAATCATAGCTAATAGAACTTCTAAAGGTAAAATTTTATTTACTTTAGAAGGCGGGTATAACCTGCAAAATTTAGCTGAAGGTGTAGCAACTATTATTCAGACACTAACAGGTACAATAGAGATAAAAGAACCTTACTATGAAAAAACTTCTTTATCTCCCTATGCAATAGATCTTTATCATAAAATTTCTGAACTTTTGAAATTTAAGTGGCAATTATAGCTTATTATTCAAAATTATGTTTGAGGGGGAGCCTATGGGAATTTCAACGCAAATTGAGGTATACTTAGAAAAGAGTTCATGGATAAGGAGAATGTTTGAAGAGGGTTTAAAATTAAAAAAAGAACACGGAGAAGATAAGGTATTTGATTTAAGTCTTGGGAATCCAGATTTACCACCACCAATAATGGTTAGAGAAGCTTTGCGTGATATTGTAGAAAATTATCAACCAGAATTGCATCGTTATATGCCAAATGCAGGTTTTCCCTATGTGAGAGAAAAAATGGCAAAGAAAGTATCTGTAGAACATAAGATAAATATATCAGCTAACGAAATAATAATGACTTGTGGGGCGGCTGGGGCTTTGAATGTAATTTTTAAAACAATTCTTAACCCTAATGAAGAGGTGCTTTTTCCAGCTCCTTATTTTGTTGAATATTTCTTTTACATCCAAAATCATCAAGGACGTGCAGTTCCTGTGCCAACTAAAGAAGATTTTACCTTAGATATAGATGCTTTTGAAAGGAGCATAACTCCTGATACGAAGGCTGTGCTAATTAATTCTCCAAATAATCCAACAGGTCAAATTTATTCTGCAGAAGAAATAAAGATACTATCAGAATTGCTTAAAAGAAAAAGTGAGGAATACGGGCATCCGATTTATCTAATTTCTGATGAACCCTATAGGAATTTAATTTTTGATGAAGTACAGGTACCTTCTATATTTGAATATTATAAAGAAAGTTTCGTAGCCTATAGTTTTTCGAAAGAGTTATCTCTTGCAGGAGAAAGAATTGGTTTTATTGCTGTACATCCGGAAATGGAAAATAAAGATAAAATTATTGAGGGATTGATCCTTGCTAATCGCATTCTTGGTTTTGTGAATGCTCCAGCTTTGGCT